>JBGSIK010000339.1:0-2646 GCA_041742575.1 Candidatus Krumholzibacteriia bacterium | reverse complement strand
GGCCCATCTCGCGCGTCGGGTTCTACAAGAGGCTCAAACAATACGCCGCCGCGGCCGGTATCGCGACGGACGTGAGCCCGCATGTGCTGCGGCATTCCTTTGCCACCCACCTGCTCGAGGGCGGGGCGGAGTTGAGATACGTGCAGGAGCTGCTCGGTCACGCGGACATCTCGACGACGCAGATCTACACCAACGTCGATACGCGTCACATCATCGAAGTCCATCGGGCGTTTCACCCTCGCGCGCGTTCTTAACCGTCCTTGACAACCCCGCAGCGGGGCGCATAGAATCGGCCTGTTCTGCACCGAAATAGCCCGAAATCCGCCGATCACAAAGCCAAATCGAAAACGAGGAAGCGCATGCCCGACGAGAAGAAGATCGTGCTGAGCGGAAACCGCCCGACGGGTCGCCTTCATCTGGGGAACTTCACCGGGGCCCTCGAGCACTGGGTAAACCTCCAGAAGAAGTACACCTGCTACTTCATGGTGGCCGATTGGCACGTTCTCACCACGGATTACGAACATACGGCCAGCATTCCCGGGAACACGCGCCAGATGATCATCGACTGGATCGGCGCCGGTCTCGATCCCGAAGTGTCGGTTCTTTTTGTACAGTCGCACATCAAGGAGCACGCGGAGCTCTACTTGTTGCTCGGCATGCTGATCACGCAATCGCGACTGGAAAGGAATCCGACCTTGAAGGAACAGGTCCGCGATCTGCACCTCGACAGCGGGGAAGGGATCAGCTTCGGACACCTCGGGTATCCGGTTCTCCAGGCCGCGGACATCCTGGTGTACCGCGCGCACGCGGTGCCGGTCGGAGAGGACCAGCTGCCGCACATCGAGATCACGCGCGAGGTGGCGCGGAAGTTCAACCGCGTGTACGGAGACGTGTTTCCCGTTCCGGAAGGCATGCTGACGCCGTTTTCGCGGTTTCCCGGCCTGGACGGCAGGCGAATGAGCAAGTCCCTCGGAAACGCGATCGAACTGGCCGACTCTCCGGAGGAGATCGAGCGGAAGATCCAGACCGCCTTCACCGATCCGCAACGCAAACGCCGGTCCGATCCCGGGCGACCGGAAATGTGTCTCATCTACACCTACTGGCAGAAATTCGGGGCGCAAACGGCGCCGGAAATCTATCAGGGCTGCACGTCGGCCTCGCTCGGATGCGTGGAGTGCAAGCAACGGGTCGGGCGCGCGATCGCGGAAAGTCTGGCTCCGTTCCGTGAGAAGCGACGGGATTTGGAATCGCGACCGGGCATTGTCGAAGACATCATTCGTGCCGGAGACGAAAAAGCCAGGGCCAGAGCGGTCGAGACCATGCGGGAGGTCCGACAGAGGTTACACGTTGGCGGACGCTAAACCGAACAGTTATGTGACCGAGCTCGAGGGCGTCAGGGCACCGCTGGGCGTCCTTCTCTATCTGATCAGGCGAGAGAACCTGGATATCTACGATATCCCCATCTCCCGCATCACGCGCGAGTACTTGCAGTACCTCGACGTGATGGAACAGATGGAGATCGAGCTGGCCGGCGAGTTCTTCGTGCTCGCGTCGACGCTGATGCGAATCAAGGCGCAGATGCTCCTGCGCAAGGACGACGACGGCGAGGAAGATCCGCGTGCCGGGCTGGTGCGGAGCTTGCTCGAGTACAAGAAGATGATGGAGGCGGCGCGGACGTTCCGCGAAATCGAAGAAGAACGGCACAAGGTGTTCACGCGCCCGGTGCCGGAACGAGAGAAGTCGCTGCGCGAGGAAGCGGCCGTGGATCTCACCCTTTATCAACTGATGAAGGCCTTCCGTGAGATCATGAACGAGTTCGACGCACCGACTGTCCGCGAGATCGAACTCGAAGAGTACACGATCGAAGAAAAGATCGCCGCCGTCAGGGAATGGTTGCGGCGGGATCGGCAGGTGGAGTTCCGGGACCTGTTCGCGGGCAGCGCCAGCCGGATCGAGCTCATCGTCACGCTGATGGCTCTGCTCGAGCTCATCAAACACGGACAGGTGAAGGTAAATCAGGAAACCGCATTTGGCCCGGTATGGATCTTCCGGGGCGAACTTTTCGACCAGCCGATTGGCGATGCCGCCTCGGAAGCGGCGCCGGAAGACTCGGGATCGCAACCCACTGGGGACAATGGATAGCACCAATCTGGACAACGTCGTGCTCGCCCTGCTGTTCGCGGCGGACGAGCCGCTGAGCGTGAGGCGCATCGCCGCCAATCTCGACGGCGTCCCTGCCTTCGCCGTGAAATCCTCGATCGAGGGCTGGAGGCGGCGTTTCGACGACGAAGCCTGGAGCGTCACCATCGAGCGCGTGGCGGGTGGATACCAGCTGTCGACCCGGCCGCAATACGCGCCGTTCATCGCCAAGCTCTACACCGGCAGGCGCCGGGTACGCCTGTCGAAAGCGGCGCTGGAAAGCCTGGCGATCATCGCATACAAGCAGCCGATCACGCGCGCCGAGATCGAAAACGTCCGGGGCGTGGGGTGCGGGAGCGTGCTGGCGAACCTGATGGAGCGCGGGTTGATCAAGATCACAGGCAAAGCGCATGTGCTGGGCGCGCCTTTTCTTTACGGAACCACGCAGGAGTTTCTGGAGTACCTCGGTCTGAATGCTCTCAAGGACCTGCCGAGCTTGGAGGCATT
>JBGSIK010000338.1:0-2044 GCA_041742575.1 Candidatus Krumholzibacteriia bacterium | reverse complement strand
GCGACGGCCCGCCCATTGCTCGCGTCCACGCGGGGAACCACGTTCGTGTACGCCAGCTTCCGCCCCCTCACGTCGAAGCCCACCCGAACAGGCGCACCGGAGAGCAGCGCCAGCAGCGCCGTCCGAGCGGTGGAATGAAAGTCGAGCACGACCGACGGCCGCAGGCCCCGGAGGCGGCGCACATACCGGATGTAAGCCCGCAACGTGGAGACCCCCGTTATCTCCGGCGGCGATTCCATGAGCGTGTCAATGTACGTCTCTCCGGCGAGCAACCCGTGAAATCGCCTGTCGACAACGAACGCGATCGGTCGCGAAGGCCGCGCTTCCTTGAGCACCCTGAGCGCATCCAGGGTTGCGAGCACATCACCCAGCTGCCGCAAGCGAATGGCGATCAGGCAACTCTGAGATTCCTCCTTCCCCATCGAAAGACACTCACCGCGATTCCGTTTGAAGACGGCCGCGGCGGATGGCGTCGTCCAGCCGCGAAAGTACCATGTCCGCCGAGAGCCGGTTGAGACAATTGGTGTGACCGTATGGGCACAAATGCCGGTGGCACGGCCGGCAGTCTATCTCGATCAAGGCCGGCAGGAAGGGCCCGAAGTTCTCGTACGGGAACCATATGTCGGGCATCGCACTGCCGAAGATCCCTACCGTCGGCGTCCCCACCGCCACCGAGAGGTGCATGATACCTCCGTCCGAAACAACCATGCCGTCCAGCAGCGAAAGAATCGCGCCCACTCTCCGAATCGGCAACTCCGGCAGGTACAGGGGGCCGTCACCCGTGCTGGCCGCGAGCTGCCGGCTGTGACCCGCCTCACCCGGACCGGCCAATACCACCACGCGCGCTCGCCACTCCCGCTGCAACATTTCGATCAACTCGGCGAAGCGCCGCACCGGCCATCGCTTCACTTCCCATTTCCCGCCGGGATGGACGCCGACCAGCGGACCGCCGGCACCGGTCATCACCGTCCCGCGCGAATTCAGGAAAGCCCGGGCCTCGCCGATCTCGTCGGGCGAGGGCTTCCACACCGGTTTCCGCGCGACCACCCGTACACCCAACGGTTCGAGATGCTGCAGATGGAAATCCAGGGCCGACCGGACCTCCGGCGGCACATCGACCGGATGCGTGTACAGCCGCCGCCTTCCCCTCCGGTTTCCCCCGATCCGGACCGGCGCAGCCGCCAACCAGGTGAGCCACGCGCTCCTGGGATTCGCGTAGAGATCGATTGTCACCGCGTAGCGGCGGCGGCGCAGCCGGCGCACCAGAGAAACCCCGTCGCGCAAATCACGTCCGGACTCCACCACGAATACACGGTCAACCCGCGCGTCCCCGGCGAGCAGATCAGAGGATGGGGGACGGCAGAGGTAATCAAGTTCGGCGCGTGGAAACCGCTCCCGTAAAGCATCCAGGAGCGGAAGCGTGAGAATCACGTCGCCGAGGTGTTCGAGCCTCGTCACCAGTGCGCGGCCGCCGTTCCCCAGTGCCTCGGCCGCGCGGTTCGCCCGTTCGTCCATGACCGCTACCCGCGCTCCTTCCCCGAACGCGAACGGGATTGGATGACCTGCACGATCTCTCGTGAGGCGTGCGTCTTGGGGTCCCCCACGATCGCCGTTTCGATGCCCAGTCGACGGGAAGTCTCCCGTTCCGGAACGGTCTCGGCGGTGTAGTCCGTTCCTTTGGCGTGACACGACGGTACCACCGCTTCGAGGATGCGAACGACGTCACGATCTCCGAACAGCAGGACCGCATCGACCATCCTCAAGCTCGCGAGCAGTCGCGCGCGATCCGCCTCCCCCAGCACCGGTCGCTTCGGACCTTTGAGCGCACGAGTGCTCTGGTCGTCATTGAGCGCCACCAACAGGAAATCCCCCTGCGCTTTCGCGCCCTCGAGATAGCGGAGGTGGCCCACGTGCAGCGGATCGAAACAACCGTTCGCGAGCACGACCCGCCGCGCCCCGCGCGTTCTCGCGCAGTCCTTCGCCTCGCGCACGTCGCGAAATATGGGGGCTCGTTCGCGATCCATAAGTCGTTGCCGGCGCCGGC
>JBGSIK010000337.1:0-6813 GCA_041742575.1 Candidatus Krumholzibacteriia bacterium | reverse complement strand
GGGCGTGGCGACGTTGGCGGCGGAATTCGTCGCACGGGTGGCTCAGTCGGGTGTGACCATTCTCGATACCCGCAAGACGACGCCGCTGTGGCGCGAGCTGGAGAAATACGCAGTTCGCTGCGGCGGCGCGCACAACCACCGGCCGGACCTCCGCGCAATGGTGCTGGTCAAGGAAAACCACATCCGGGCCATCGGCGGTCTCGAGGCGCTCGTGGGCCGTCTTCGCGAGTCTTCCCGGAGGCGGAGGCGTTTCGTCGAGGTCGAGGTGGATTCGTTGGCGATTCTCGATCAGGTGCTGGGGGTGCCGCTCGACAGGGTCATGCTGGACAACTTTGCGCCCGACCAGGTCCGCGCGGGACTGGAACGCATCGACGCGTACCGGAAAGCCCACCCGGACTACCGGGTCGAGGTGGAGGTGTCCGGCGGGGTCACGTTGGAGAACGTCGCTTCCTACGCGCTCCCCGGTGTCGATTACATCTCGGTGGGTGCGATCACGCACTCCGCTCCCGCGCTGCCGATGAGCATGGAGGTCCTCTGACGTGTGTTCCCAGGTAGACCCGCTGCTTCCATCGGACCTGCGGCGGCAGCTCCGCACGAAGTCGTTCGGGCGGCGGATCTACTACTATCCGGAGGTCGATTCGACCAACCGCTCCGCCGCGGATCTGGCGCGTTCGGGCGAGGCCGAGGGGACTCTGGTGGTGGCGGAGTTCCAAACGCAGGGGCGCGGTCGCGGGGACCACACCTGGTCGAGCCCGGCGGGGAGGGACTTGCTTTTCACCATCCTGTTGCGACCTGGGGGTGCGGTAGAATACCGTCTCCCGGTGACGCTGGTTTTCTCCCTCGGTGTGGCGAGGGCCCTCTCCGAAACGCTCGGCGTGGCGGTCGCGGTGGATTGGCCGAACGACCTCGTGATCGCCGGATCGAAGATCGGCGGAATTCTCGCGGAGAGCGCGACCGCCCCGGGGACGGCGGACTTTGTCGTCGTTGGTTTCGGTGTCAACGTCAACTCGGAACGGGCCGATTTTCCGGAGTCGATACGGGCTGGGGTGACGTCGTGCCGGATGGAGACCGGGCACGCGTGGGACAGAGCCCCGCTACTCGCGGCGATACTCGCCGCCGCGGAGTCGGGGTACGAGCAGTTCCGGACAGGAGGGTTCGAGGCTTTGCGGGCCGAATATGAAGAAAAGCTCGTTGCTCGCAACCGGCGTGTGGTGTTCGAGCGCAAGGGGAGCCGGAAGATGGGTGTGGTCGAGGGGGTGCGGGATGACGGCGCGCTTCGCGTGCGAATCGACGAGAGTGAGGAAGTAGAGCTTCTCTACAGCGAAACGGTGACCCTATTGCCATGATACTGGTAGTCGATATCGGGAATTCCGCGATCAAGTGCGGCGTGGTGGACGCGGGTTTCCGCGTGTTCGCGAGGGACATGATGGAAACCCACCGCGGGGGAGACGCCGTCGCGCTCTCGGATCTCATCAAACGGGTGTCCACGTCGGTGCTGTCGATCGAAAGATCGATCGTGTGCTCGGTCGTCCCATCGGTGACGCCGGCGCTGACGGCTGCGATCGAGCGCCAGCTCGGCGCTCCGCCGCAGATCGTGAACCATCAGATGCAGCTGCCGTTCAACCTGTCCGTTCCGGTCCCGTCCCAGATCGGGACCGACCGGTTTTGCGCCGCCGCGGGCGCGGTGGGGCTCAAAGGAAAGAGCGCGATCGTGATCGACGCGGGATCCGCCATAACCGTGGATGTTGTACGGGAGGGGGCGTATCTGGGAGGTATGATCGTGGCCGGGCCCGCCCTGGCCCTGCGGGCGCTCCACCAATACGCGAGTCAGTTGCCCGCCATTGAATACGAGCGCCTGGGAGAGGCGTTTCCGGACACCTACGACACCACTCAGCACGCCATGATACTCGGCGCGAGCATCGGCGGCGTGGGGGCAATCCGGGAAGCGGTCAAGCACCTGGAATCATCCGCCGGTCACACCACGCGAAAGTTCATCACCGGAGGTTTTGGCGGAGTACTGGCCCCGCGGTTGCCGCAGTCTTGGGAGCTCGACCGGGACCTCACGCTCAAGGGCCTGTGCGTCATTGCCCACCTCAACCGCCGCAAGACCGACTGACGCGCCTCACCCCACTTGTTCTGAATCTGTCTTATGCAGTTATTTGCGATATAGGCAAACACAGATGTCTATCGCAAATCATTTTAGATATAAATATTCCTCTCCCCTGTATTTTTTGCTTGAACGCGGCTCGAGGGGGTGTATATATTGCTCAAACGGAAACTGGCAGTCTAAGGTCAGGAGTGCCAATTCATAAAACCATCAACATTGACAAGGAGGAGTGTACATCATGAAGATTCATCCCCTCGCGGATCGGGTAATCGTGAAGCCGATCGAGGAAACGGAAAAGAAGAAGGGCAACATCATCATCCCGGATACCGCAAAGGAAAAGCCACAACAGGGAGAGGTCATCGCGGTCGGGCCCGGCCGTCTTTCCAACACCGGTGAGCGGATTGCCCCGGAGGTCAAGAAAGGCGACCGCGTGATCTTCGGCAAGTACGCCGCCACCGAGTACACGATCGACGACGTGAAGGTCTTCGTCATGAAGGAAGACGACATCATCGCCATCATCTAGTTCGCAAACTCACCGGGACTCTCAAGAGGAGGCAAATCATGGCCAAGCAGATCATCTACGATTCGGAAGCACGAGAGAAACTCAGAGCGGGTGTGGACAAACTCGCCAATGCAGTGAAGATCACATTGGGCCCCAAGGGCCGAAACGTGGTCCTCGACAAGAAATTCGGAAGCCCCACCGTCACCAACGACGGCGTCACCATCGCCAAGGACATCGAGCTCGAAGACCCGTTCGAGAATCTCGGCGCCCAGATGGTGAAAGAAGTGGCGACCAAGACGCATGACGTGGCCGGCGACGGAACGACGACGGCGACCATCCTTGCCCAGAGCATCATCCACCAGGGCATCAAGAACGTCACCGCCGGCGCCAATCCGATGTACCTCAAGCGCGGCATCCACAAGGCGGTCGAGGCGGTCGTGGCCGAAATCCGGAAACGCAGCAAGCAGATCAAGTCGCGCGAAGAGATCAGCAACGTGGCCACAATCAGCGCGAACAACGATCCCGAGATCGGCAACCTCCTGGCCGACGCGATGGAGAAAGTGGGCAAGGACGGCGTGATCACGGTCGAGGAAGCTCGGGGTATGGAGACGACGCTGGAAGTGGTCGAAGGGATGCAGTTCGACCGCGGCTATCTGTCGCCGTATTTCGTGACCAACGCCGAGAGGATGGAGGTCGTTTTGGAAGAAGTGGCCATACTCATCCACGACAAGAAGATCTCGTCGATGAAGGATCTCCTGCCGATCCTCGAGAAAGTGGCGCAGCTTTCCAAACCGCTGCTCATCATAGCCGAGGACGTCGAGGGCGAAGCGTTGGCCACCCTGGTCGTCAACAAGCTGCGCGGTACCTTGAGCTGCGCGGCCGTGAAGGCGCCCGGTTTCGGCGATCGCCGCAAGGCGATGCTCGATGACGTCGCCGCTATCACCGGCGGTCGCGTCATCAGCGAGGAAGCAGGGTTCAAGCTGGAGAACGCAACCGTATCCGACTTGGGCAAGGCGAAGCGGATCACGATCGACAAGGACAACACCACCATCGTCGAGGGCGGCGGGAAGCAGGCGGACATCAAAGCCCGCATCGCTCAGATCAAGCACCAGATCGAGGAGACCACTTCTGAATACGACAAGGAGAAGCTCCAGGAGCGACTGGCCAAGCTCGCAGGCGGTGTGGCCGTGATCAACGTCGGAGCGGCCACCGAGGTCGAGATGAAAGAGAAGAAGGCGCGCGTGGAAGATGCTCTCGCCGCAACCCGCTCGGCCGTCGAAGAGGGGATCGTCGCCGGCGGCGGCATCACGCTGCTCCGGTGCGGCAAGGCGCTCGATAAGCTCCAGGAAGAGGGCGATGCGGCCATCGGCGTCGACATCGTCCGCAAAGCCCTGGAATCGCCGCTGCGTCAGATCGCCATCAACGCCGGCGCCGAGGGATCGCTGATCGTGGAGCACGTATACAAATCGGCGGCCGACGTGGGCTACAACGCCGCCACGGGCCAGTTCGAGGACCTGGTCAAGGCCGGCGTCGTGGACCCCACCAAGGTGTGCCGCTCCGCGCTGCAGAACGCGGCCAGCGTGGCGGCCCTGCTCCTCACCACGGAATGCGTGATTACGGACAAGCCGGAAGACGAGAAAACGCCCGCCGTCCCGCGCGGGGGGGCCGGCGACATGTACTAGTCCGCAGTCGCGCCGAAATCGTGGCACGGCTCCAAACGCGCCTCCTGGAGACCCCTCCGGGAGGCGCGTTTTCGCTCCCGGGGGGGGCAGGGGCCCAGGAAAAACTCCTTGAATTAGGGGGTGGTTGGAGATATGGTACCTTCGAAACCCCACCTGGTGGCGACAGTCCCGAATTTCATATTACACAATTGGGGTTCACCCTCACCGAAACCTCCCCAAGTTGTGAGCGAAGGCAATGGAGGTGCACGTTTGAAATCGTCGATTTCCCATTACGGGCCCATGATGATCCTCATGTCGCTGCTCGCCGCGATGGCTTTCGGGTTTGGTCTGGGGTGCAGCGACGACGAGGGTACGCCAACGGACGATTTGGAATCGCCGGTCACCGTCGAGACAATCATTCTGAATCCGAAGTCGGTTACGCAAGGAGACACCATCCAGTGCACGGCCGTGATCACATCATCCGGCCAGTCTGGTTTCCCTCAGGTGCAGTGGTCGGCCAACGGCGGGAGTTTTTTGCAGACCACACAGTCGTCCGTCGGTTGGGTGGCGACGGATCCCACCGGTGTTTACCGCCTGACGGTCACTGCCACCAACAGCGTCGGCAGCGCGAGCAAGTCGGCCGATGTCTTCGTGGGTAACGTCGACACGATCGTCGGCGGGAGCGCGGGTGAAATCGTGCTCAACACGGCCGGTGGCGGTTTCTACTACCTCCATAGCCTGCTGGACCCGACGGACGCGCTGTTCACGGGGTTCGTGATCTACGAGTCCACGGGCGGAGTCGGGTCGCCGGTCGTGACTGGCGCGAGGCCCGGCCGGGGATTCCGTTTCTCCGCGGGGCTGGAACACGCGGTCCACACCGTCACATTCCCCATCGACCCGTTGAATATCCTCCTTCCAGTGAACGTCTGGTTGACGGATCTCGCGGCGGGGACCCAGACGGCGATCACGGCGGACGGCGCCGCTCCGGGCAGCACGCGGAGACATCAGTACCTCTACCCGACTTTCTCGCCTGCGGGCAACTGGGTCACTTACGAGGCGTTTCGGCCCAACCCCCAGGCCGGGTCGATCGACACATTCGACGTATGTATTTACGACATAAACACGCAGCAGACGCTGAACGTAACCGCAACTCACGCGATCCCGGGGCGGGAAGCGCGCCGGAATTTCTTCCCGACCTTCTCGAGCGACGGCAATTGGCTCGTTTTCATTGCCGACCGGGTCCAGGTCAACCAGTGGGAGCTCTTCGGAGTCCCCATCTCGGGGGGTGTGGTGCCTACCGACCTGGCCGCTGTGGACACTCTCACATCCACTGGAGGGCTGATGGCGGAACTGTCGCAGTCGGCCGAAGTGGTGAGAAACCCGCGCAAAACGTGGAATCCGAATCCGGCCACGCCGGTCCTCGCGATAGTAGGCTCGGATGGAGCCCTCCGGTTGATCCAGATGACCGCGGGCGGCGCGATCACCACGGACGTCGCCATGGAAGGAAACGTGCGCGAGATGGTTTGGGCGGCGGGAGGGGGTTCGCTGGCGGTGAGCACCAGCTCGAACGTGTACCTGGTCACGTTGGGTGGGGTGGCGAACCACCGGCACGCGGCGGTGAGCGGTGATGCCATCGTGGACCTCGCGTGGTCGCCGAACGGCGACTTCTTGGTCTACAGGGTCCAGCGCGGCTCAAACTCGTGGTTCGAATTGCTCGACATCGGCGCCGGCACCAACTTCACCACATCGGTGGTGATCACGCCGACGGCTGCGGTCGGGGCGCGGCCCGATTACGCCAACGTGTGTTCGACGGCCTCCGCCTGGGCCGCAGAGGACATCTTGTACATGTTGTTATTCGGAGGCACGACGGCAAGCATTGCATCTGTGGACATTTCGGGCGCCACACCGTAACGCCCTGCGGGCTCCGGCCGCAATGAAGATCATAGAAGCGCCCCCGGTCCCTGCGGACGGGGGCGCTTCTTTTCGCTGCAGCGGCCCGCTTGTCCACCGGCCCGGGAAACCGTTCTTTCGTGGGACGCGGTGGTGTGATACAGTGACCCGTACCGGTCTTCCCGACGCCCGTTCGGCCGGGGCGAGGGAGCACGCGACAAGGAGAAGCTGGTGGCAGACATCATCCGTCTCAAAGACATCACGATTTTCGGTTTCTACGGTGTATCACCGCAGGAGCGAGAAGTAGGCCAGAAGATACAGATCGATTTGGAGCTGCACACCGATCTCAGCTTGGCGTGCAGGAGCGATTCGCTCCCGGATACGATCAACTACGAATCGGTTTACGCGAGCGTGATGGGTGTGGTGGAAAGCGACAAACGGTACCGGTTGCTGGAGTCGCTCGGTGAACATATTTGCGCCGTGATCCTCAAGGAATATCCGGTGTCCCGTGTGGACATCCGCATGCGCAAGCTCAACCTCCCGTTTCCGAACAACTTGTCGCACATCGAGATATACCTGTCCCGGGAAGCGCCCCGTCTGTAAGTCCTTGCCTGTGGAAACGACGTTTCTGGCTCTAGGATCGAATCTCGGGC
>JBGSIK010000336.1:0-4430 GCA_041742575.1 Candidatus Krumholzibacteriia bacterium | reverse complement strand
GATGAAACTCGCCCAGTGGAAGGAGACGCTGCAGGTCTACACGGTGGAGTCGGCCCCGTTCAGCGACGAGGTCAAAGCACAGCTGTTGAGCCTGGGTTGCAGCTACGTGGCGCCGTTCGTCGCGCACAACGAATTCCGAGGCATACTGGCGCTGGGCAGGCCGATAAAGTCGGGGCTGGACGAAGGCAGCGCCAGTTTCTTGGGCATCCTGGTCAACCAGGCGGCCATCGCTTACGAGAGCTCGCAGCGGTTCGAGGAGGAGAAGGAACGGACCATGGGTCTGGTCCAGACTCTGATTTCCCTCATAGAAGAGAACACGCTTGCGCGCGGCAACACGCAACTGGTATCCAGCTACACATTCGCGCTCGCCAAAAAGGTCCACTACCCCGAGGAACACATCCGAGATCTCATGTACGGCACGATGCTGCGGGACATCGGCATGATCAAGGTGAGCGACCTCATCGTGAGGAGCCCGCGCGAGCTCATGCCCGAGGAGTGGGAGATCATCAAACGCCACCCCATCGACGGCGCCGAGATGCTGCGCAAGATGCGGTTTTCGGAACACGCCATCGGCGTAGTGTTGGCTCACCACGAACGCTTCAACGGGGAAGGGTACCCGCACCGATTTCAGGGCAAGCAGATCGCGCTCGGTTCCCGCATCGTCTCCGTGGTCGAGAGCTACGCCGCCATGCTGCAGGAGCGTCCGACCCGGCCGGCACTGACGCAAGTGGAGGCGTTGAACACGCTGCGCGAGAACTGGGGCATGCGCTACGACCCGGATATCGTGAAAGCGTTCGTCGAGATCGTCGAGGAGGAGCTTCGCACCGGGCGGCGGAGCCAGGAAACGCAATTCGAATTGTTCAGCGTGTAAAGGCACGGCCTCATGCAAAACGAGATCCTGGTAGTCGACGACGATCTCAAGGTCCTCGAAATCCTCGAGGAGACACTCCACCGCCAGGGGTACAAGGTCAGTACGGCCAGCACCGGCCGGCAAGCCCTCAAGTCCTGCGAGGCACGCAATCCCGAACTCGTCGTCCTCGACATGATGCTCCCGGACATGGATGGTCTCCAGGTCCTGAAGGGGATGCGGGAATCGGTGCACTACAAGGACATTCCGGTTCTCGTCCTGTCCGCCGACGGCGACATCGAATCGCGCCTGGCCGGGCTGCAGAGCGGGGCCGAGGATTACCTCGTCAAGCCCGTCTCCATCAAAGAATTTCGGGCGAAGGTCGAAAAGGCGCTCCAGAGGTCGAGCGAAACCAGAGAGATGCACCGCAAACAACGGGCCCTGGAGTCGCAGCTGTCGCAGGGCCGAGAAGACTTCACGCAGGTGAGCCGCGACCTCAAGCGCCAGCTGCTTTCGATGAAGACGCTGTTTTCGGTATCGCAGGACCTCAATCGGATCCTCGAAACCGATGAGCTCGTAACCCTCGTCTCACTCACGCTCATCGGGGAACTCCAGATATCCAGCATGGCGCTGTTCTCGCTGGAGCGGGAAAACGACAGGGAGTTCGCATTGCTGGGCGTGAAAGGCTTCGCGTTCGACAAGCTTTCGGAGATCACGATAGCCCGCGACGGCAAGTTCACGCAGAGCTTGGAGGCCGACCCGGTCCCGCGGAAGATCGCGCGCAACCCGGACCGGACCTGGGCGCACATGTTGCCCGACCTCCGCCTCGCCGTGTTCGAATACGTCACGCCCATCCAGGTGAAAGGGGTCACGAAAGGGCTCGTCTTCACCGGGCCCAAGCTCAACGCTTCCGAATACTCCGCGTACGACAAAGACATGGTGATGTTCATCGCGAACGCGGCCGGCATCGGGATGGAGAACGCCCGGTTGCTCAAACAGCTGCAGATGACCTACGTCACCACGCTCAAAACGCTGGTGTCCGTGATCGAGGCCAAGGACCCGTACACGAGAGGACACACCGAACGCGTGGCCGCATACGCGGCGGCGATCGCGGAGCGACTGCGGCTACCGGAAGCGCTCCGGCGCCGCGTTGCCTTCGGCGCCTTCCTCCACGACATCGGGAAGCTCGGCGTCCTGGAAAGCGTCCTGCACAAGGAAGGGAAGCTGAATGAAGAGGAGTGGGTACTGCTCAAGTCCCACGCGGAAGTCGGGGCGTCGATCGTGGAGAAAATGGAGTTCCTCACCGGGGTGACGGAAATTGTCCGCCACCATCACGAGAACTGGGACGGCGCCGGGTATCCGGAGGGCCTCATGGGTCAGGAAATACCTTTGGGCGCCCGCATCGTGGCGGTGGCCGACAGCTTCGATGCGATGACGACGGATCGGTCCTACCGGCGCGCGTTGTCTATCGAAGAAGCGGTGATCAGGCTCGAAGCCGGCGCGGGCAGCCAGTTCGACCCCGATATCGTCCAGTTGTTCGTCCGCCACATCCGCGCCAAGAGCTACGACATGGTGCCGGCGGATCCCGTCGAGAGCGACGGGGTGTCAACCTGATCGACGCCCGTAGAAACCCCCAGTACACTGAGATTCGTGCGCTTACCTCGCGGCTCGTTGCGCCGACGCAGAATATCTGTCAACGGCGGTGACGCACGAGTCGCGTGCGCATTCCGTCGCACCGGGGCGCTCGATCTCTCATTCCCGTGTCCGGCAAACAGGTACGCGCCCCGCCGCATCGGCGGGATCGTTCGGCACATGGCACCGGACTTGCCTTTGAGGGACTGCAGGTGAGATGGGAGACGTGCACGTCCATGGGATTGGGTGGGTGCGTGTGAGGGAGGCGTGACGTCGCGTTGCTCTCATCTCCCCTACATGGAGGGAGCGGGTCGGGTGCAGGATGGGAGGAGCTGCGCCCGGCCACGGAACATCGCCGGACGGCGGGCAAGCGGGACGGGGCCGCTCAGTGGTTCGTCGAGTCTGCAACCGGCAATTTCCGGGGGATTGCCGACTGGAAGGCGGTCACGTCGGCGCGGTCGCTGGTAGCGCCGTCGGCGATGTTCCGTACGCTCCCTCCGGCGAGTGACGGCCTGGATCCGCCGCCGGGAATTCGCTTGTGCCCGCCGCTGGCCGTTCACTATCATTCACACCGGCTCACGCCGGCTTGCGCCGGCTTCTCTGCAATCCACACATTTTGCCGGACAACGTCCCGACATGTCTATACCAGGATGGTGAATCATGGCGACCGGCTCGCTGGGCGAGATCGTCATCAAGAAAACGCTCCCCAACGGTCTCACCGTTTTGCTCAAACAGGACCGATCCACGCCCCTGGTCGCGGTCAACGTGTGGTTCGGAGTCGGGTCCGTTCACGAGTCGGAAGAGGTGAACGGGCTGGCGCATTTTCAGGAGCACATGGTCTTCAAGGGGACACGGAAGTACGGTGTGGGCGAAATCGCGAGATTGGTCAAGGCGGCGGGAGGCAATCTGAATGCCGGCACCAGCTATTCCTACACGATGTACCACGTGGTGTTGCCGGCCGACTCCTTCGATACCGCGCTGGAAGTGCAATCGGACGCCGTGATGAACTCGACCTTCGATCCCGACGAGTTCCAGAAGGAGCGTCTGGTCGTGATCGACGAGGCGCGCATGTACGACGACCGTCCGGAGTCGTTCACCTTCTACCGCACCATGGAGCTCGGGTTCCGGAGGCACAACTACCGGCGACCCATCGCGGGCTACCAGCCGATCGTCGAAAAAATCACGCGCGAACAACTGCTGGAGTTCTACGGCAACTACTACCGACCCGCGAACGCGGTGCTGGTCGTCGTCGGAGACGTCGATCCCGAAGCGGCTTTCGAGAAGATCGCACGGGTTTACGGCCCATGGCAATCCCGCGAAGTCCGTTTCGGGGAGTCGCCGGACGAGCCGCCGCAGGAGGCGCTGCGGTTCCAGTCGTACGCGGCGACCATCGACCACAGCTACCTCGGCGCCGGCTTCCACGTTCCCAACATACTGCACGCCGACTGTCCGGCCCTGGAGATGATATCCGAACTTCTGAGCTCAGGGCGGAGCTCGCGTCTCTACCGAACCGTCCTCGAGGAGAAACGTCTCGTTACTTCGGTCGGCACCGCGGTGCTGACGGAGAAGTGGCCCGGGTTCTTCCTGCTTTCGGCGTCAATGCCCCCGGCGAAGTGGATGGCGGCGGCGGAAGCGATCTTCACCGAGGTGGAGCGGTTCAAGGCGGAGCCGGTGTCGGAAACCGAGCTCGAAAAGGCGCGCCGCCAGCTGGAGCGGGGCCTGTACGCGAACCTGGAGACGATGGAAGGACAAGCATCGGACCTGGGATACCACCAACTGCTCGGCGACTTCATGCTCGCCGACCGTCACCGGGACGCGATCAGGGCCGTGACACCCGCACAGATCATGGAAGTGGCACGGAAGTATCTCCACCCCAGGAATCTGTCGGTTGTGAGCTATCTGCCGGAGGGCGCGGCGGAACACGGGGAGAACGAGCTGCGGCAGGCGGCCG
>JBGSIK010000335.1:0-1644 GCA_041742575.1 Candidatus Krumholzibacteriia bacterium | reverse complement strand
GCGCAAGCCCGGAAAACGCGCCCTTCACCGTGCTCGAGGCCGCGGCGGCCGGAGTGCCGGCTATTGTGTCCGACATGGGCGGATTGCCGGAGATGGCGGAAATCCTCGGGGGATGGGTGTTCCGGAGCGGAGACGCAACGGCGCTTGCCGGGTTGATCGGTGACGCTTGGTCGGATCCGGCGCAGGCGCGGGACCGCGGCCGGGCTGCTCGTGTGGCGCTTGCCGAACACTTCGATCGCGACCGGCACGTGACGGCGCTCGAGCGCATATACCAGGAGGCGAGGGGATAGACGATGCGCGAACTCCGCATCGCAATGATCGGCCAGAAGGGTATCCCCGCGCGCTACGGCGGAGTGGAGACGCACGTGGATGCCATCGCGACGCGCCTCGCGGCGCGCGGCCACGAAGTGTGGACGTTTTGCCGGGCGCGGTTCATGCCATCGAAGCTCGATATGGAGCCTCCGGAAGGGTATCGCGTCATCGGCGGGCAGCACTGGTATCGCGGTGTGCATCTCGCTTATCGGAGGAGCATCAACACCAAGCACATGGATGCCGCGTCGCACACGTTTCTTTGCGCGCTGGAGTCGGGCTTGCTTCACCGTTTCGACATCGTGCATTTCCACGGGATCGGACCGGCGGCGTTCGCGCCGGTGCCGAAATTGTTCCGGCGCAAGGTGGTCTCGACCTTTCACGCCCTCGACTGGAGGCAGGTCAAGTGGAGTCCGCTGGCGAAAAAGCTCCTACGAAACGGGGAAGCGCGCGGTGCTCGCCGGAGCGACGGGGTCATCACGGTGTCGCGTATTCTTCAGAAATACGTGTCTGAAAACTACGGCATCTCGGCGGAGTACATTCCGAATGGCGCCAACCTCCCGGCGGGGCCGCCCGCGCGAGGGGATATCGGCCGTTACGGTCTCCGGGGCGGCGATTACGTGCTCGCGGTGGGTCGAATCATACGCGACCGATGTCTCGACCGCGTGATCGAAGCGTTCCGGCAAGTGCCTGGCCCGTTGAAGCTCGTGATCGTCGGAAGCGAGACACCGCGGACGGCATACTTCGAACAATTGCAGGAGAGGGCGGACGGCCGCGTGATTTTCACCGGAGACGTGTTCGGCAAGGCGTTGGAGGACCTGTACGCGAACTGCGCCGTGTACGTGCTGGCTTCCGTAGTCGAGGGGCTCCCGATCACGGTGTGCGAAGCGATGGCGCACGGAAGACCCTTGCTGCTCAGCCGGATACCGGAAAATGAGGAGGTGGCCGGAGACGCCGCCGTGTATTTCAACCCGAACGATGTAAACGAGTTACGCGATATGCTTCAAGAGTTACTGGAGGACCGGATACTCCAGCAGCGGCTCTCGTCGATCGGGGTGGAACGGGCACGTACGACATACAACTGGGATCGCATCGCGGAGGAGATCGAAGCTTATTACCTGAAGATCGTCGGAGCCTGAGGGCCGGTGGGCGGGTTTTTCGTGCAGAGGTGCTGCAGGGTCTGCTATGGTGCGATCGTATTCTATGCCTCCGGGCGGACCGTCGAGGAAAGAGGTGGCAGTGTGTTGAACCGCGTGTTTTGCGCCCATGGGGATCTTTGTGGAGCACTGGCGCTCGGACTCACCGTGGGCTTGGCGCTGATGTTGGCCGGCGGCT
>JBGSIK010000334.1:0-9521 GCA_041742575.1 Candidatus Krumholzibacteriia bacterium | reverse complement strand
GGGCAATTCTGCGCCGAGCGCGGGCAGCGCCGCGATGTATTCCTGCAGGGATTGTACGCTGATCGGCCCCCGCTGTATAGACATTAGTCCCAGCACCAGAGCGTTCAGCCCGGCCACACTGGTGATGCACGGTATCTTCGCCTTGTTCGAAGCGAGCCGGATCTCCTTATCGTCCTCCAGCGCTTTCCGGCTGGCAGCCATGTTGATCACGAGCCGGATGGAGCCGTTCCCGATGAGGTTCAGGACCTCGCGGTCGCCGGAAGAGATCTTGGGCACCACACGGGACGGGATTCCGTGTGAGCGGAGCACGTCCCCCATCCCCTTCGTCGTGACCAGACGGAACCCCATCTGATGGAGCCCCTTCGCAGGAAAAATGACTTCGCGCTTGTACCGATTGGCGACGCTGAAGAACACCTGCGACCGCGGTGCGATTCTGTGCCCGGCGGCAAGTTGGGCTTTCATGAAAGCTTCGTCGAAAGTCCGGCCGATACCCATCACCTCCCCCGTCGATCGCATCTCTGGACCGAGAATCGAGTCGACCTCCGGCAACTTATCGAAGGGCAGCACCGGGGCTTTGACGGCGAAGAAGGGGCGCGCCCCGGAACGGACAGCGTCGACGGGAAGCCGATCTCCGAGCATCGCGCGCGTGGCCAGCTTGACCCACGCCACACCTGTGGCTTTGCTCACGAACGGCACCGTCCGCGAGGCCCGGGGGTTGATCTCCAGGCAGTAGATCCGTTCGTCCTTCACCGCGAACTGGACGTTCACCATCCCCAGCACTCCCAACGCCCGGGCAATGCGCGCCGTCGTCTCCTCGATCTCGGCGACGATTTCCTCTCCCAGGGAGAGCGGCGGAGTGACGCAGCTTGAGTCGCCCGAGTGAATCCCGGCTTCCTCGATGTGCTCCATCACGCCGGCGATCACTACCCGTTCCCCGTCCGACACCGCGTCCACGTCCACTTCGAGCGCATTGTCGACGAACTTGTCCAACATGAGTGGGCCACGCCCGCTCGACCGCAGGGCGGCCTCGAGAGCAGCAGTGAGTTCGCCATGATCCCGCACCAGTTCCATTGCCCGGCCGCCGAGTACGTAAGGGGGTCTGAGGAGAACGGGGTAGCGCAGCCTCTCTGCGGCCGCAATTGCCTCTTCGCGGGACGAGGCGAACGCACACTCCGGGTGCTCGATGCCGAGGCCCGCAAGCAGTTCGCTGCACCGTTTCCGATCCTCGGCGCGGTCGATCGAATCGACGCTGGTGCCGAGCACCCGAACACCGGTTCCCTGCAGGCGGTGAACGAGATTGAGCGGCGTCTGCCCGCCGAACTGACAGATGATCCCGTCCGGTCTCTCTTTCCCGATGATGGCCATGACGTGCTCGTAACAGACCGGCTCGAAGTACAATCGGTCGGACACGTCGAAATCGGTGCTCACCGTCTCCGGGTTGCAGTTTACCATGATCGACTTCACGCCCATTTCACGTAGCGCCATGGCCGCATGCACGCAGCAGTAGTCGAACTCTATCCCTTGCCCTACCCGGTTGGGACCGCTGCCGAGAATCACGACCTTGCGGACCGGTCCCAGCGACGCCTTCCCGACGGAGACCTCGCACTCGTCGTCGTACGTCAGATAGTAGTACGGCGTACCGGCCTCGAATTCCCCGGCGCAGGTGTCGACCATTTTGACGGTGGGGTGGATGCCGCAGCGCGCGCGCAGCTCCGCGATCTCCTCCTCCGTTTTGCCCCAGATGCTCCCGAGCTGCCGGTCGCTGAAACCCAAGCGCTTTGACTCACGCAGCAAGTGCGGCGGACACGGGTCCGGCAAGCCTCTCAGCCGTTCTTCGTAGTCGGCGATCGCCCGAATGTTGTCCAGGAACCAGGGGTCGATCTTGGTGAGGGCGTGTATCTCTGCCGTGGTCATCCCGGCGCGGCAGGCGGCCATGATCGCGGTCAACCGTTCCGAGTTCGGTCTGGAGAGCTTCCGCGCCAACACCTCCTGCGGTGAAATGCACGTGCCGAGATCGCATCCGGTCGCCGCCAGATCGCACACGTCGGACTCCAGCGACCGCATCGCTTTCTGCAGCGCCTCGTTGAAAGTACGTCCCACGGCCATCACTTCACCCACCGATTTCATCTGCGAACCGAGGACATCCGCTGCACCGTGAAACTTCTCGAAGTTCCACCTGGGAATCTTAACCACCACGTAGTCGAGGGCCGGCTCGAAAGCGGCCGAAATCCATCCCACCACGTCGTTCGGCAAGTCGGAGAGCGTGTAGCCGAGCGCGAGTTTCGCCGCGATTTTTGCGATCGGATAGCCAGTGGCCTTGCTCGCCAGCGCGCTCGACCGTGATACGCGCGGGTTCATCTCGATCACGACCATCCGCCCTGTGGCGGGGTCGAGGGCGAATTGCACGTTCGCTCCACCCCACATCCCCACGCGATCCACGATGTCGAAGGCCGCTTCGCGCATGAGCTGATATTCTCTGTCGCGAAGTGTCTGCACCGGAGCCACCGTGATGCTGTCGCCGGTATGGACACCCATGGGATCGAAGTTCTCTATCGAACAAATGACCGCGTGGTTGCCCTTGCGATCGCGCATGACCTCGAGCTCGAACTCCTTCCACCCCTCGATCGACTCCTCGAGGAGGACCTGGCCCGTGGGTGAACGTCGCACGCCCTGCTCGACGGCGGCGACCAGTTCCACGCGCGTCCGCGCGAATCCGCTCCCGCTGCCACCGAGCGTAAACGACGGCCGGACAATGAGCGGCAGCGGAAGCCATTTCAACAGCTCCAGCGCTTCCGCCACCGAATTCGCCATTCCGCTCCTCGGCGTGTCGTAACCCGCTTCTTCCACCAGTCTCTTGAACTCGGACCTGTCCTCGGCCCGCCGGATTGCCTCCAAGTCGACACCGATCAGGCGCACGCCCAACCGTTCGAGCGTCCCCCGCTCCGCCAGTTCGACGGCCAGGTTGAGCGCCGTTTGCCCGCCCAGTGTGGGCAGGATCCCGTCGACGTGCTCCCGTTCCAGGATCGCTTCGCAGGTCTCGAACGTGAGCGGTTCGATGTAGGTGGCGTGTGCGAGCCCAGGGTCGGTCATGATGGTCGCCGGGTTGCTGTTCACCAGCACCACTCGCACGCCTTCCTCGATGAGCGCACGAACCGCCTGCGTGCCCGAGTAGTCGAACTCGCACCCCTGCCCGATCACGATCGGTCCGGACCCAATCACCAGGACGCTCTTGGTGTCAAAACGCCTCGACATCGCGCCATCCTTCTGTTAGTCCGTGAAACTGCCGAAACACGAACGAAGTATCGCGGGGACCGGGAGAAGCCTCGGGGTGGAATTGAACGCACGCGATCATGCGCGCGTCGTCCGCGAATCCTTCCACGGTGCCGTCGTTGGCGTTGGTGTAGGTGAGCGAGACACCGGCATCGATGATGTCCTCGGCGACGGCGTAGCCGTGGTTCTGACTGGTGATGAACACGCGGCCGGTGCCTCGATCGATCACCGGCTGATTCGCGCCACGGTGGCCGAACTTCAGTTTGTAGGTCCGGCCGCCGAGGGCGAGCGCAACCACTTGATGCCCGAGACAGATTCCAAGTATCGGTATCCGCCCGATGAGCCCGCGGACTTCCGCCACTACCCGCGGGATGTCTGCGGGATCGCCGGGGCCGTTCGAGAGCACCAGAAAATCGAACCGGCCCCCCATCACTTCCTTTGCCGAGAAGGCCGCGTCGAAGACCCGTGCCGACACCCCGAGGTCAAGGATCCTCGTGAGAATGCTCTTCTTCATTCCCAGGTCGACGACGGCGGCCCGACCGCCCGCGGCGACGGCCGTACTCCCCGGCGAACCGGAGACGCTCTCGACCAACGATTCTCCGCGACTGAACGATTGGCTGCGTGCCAGCGCCAGTAGCTCGTCGTATCCGTGAGTCTGACCGCCGATCGCCGCCATCACCGCCCCTCGCGAACGAATGCAACGAGTAACCGCCCGGGTGTCGATGCCGGTCAGTCCCGGCAGCCCCCGGTCCGACATCAGATTCTCCAGCGAGTCCCTGCCGGGAGCGGGCGAGAAGAACGGGGACAGCTCCCGCATCACGAGAGCACGCGCTGCGATTTTCTCCCGCTCGCTGTCCCCGGCCACGACACCGTAGTTCCCAATTTGCGGATACGTCATCACGAGGATCTGTCCCGCGTAGGACGGATCGGTGATCACCTCCTGGTAACCCGTCATCGAGGTATTGAACACCAACTCGCCCCTTACCGGGAGCGTGCGCGCTCCCACGAGGTAGCCGTCGAACTGCGATCCGTCGGCGAGCACGAGCCTTCCACGTGGACGGTCGACGAAGGACATGCCTTCACCCCCTTGACTTGGGTTAAGGACGGGTTCGGAGAACCTCCCAAAAAAAAAGCCCTCCCCCGCGCTTGCGGGAGGGGCGAAACCAAAACACTCGGACCGCCTGCCGTGCCACAGGCCGTCCGGACATCGCTGCCAGGTCGCTTCACGGCGGCTCCCTTGCTGGCCTCTCGGTGCCAGTTTAAAAGGACCCACTGCAGTTTGCTCAGGGCTTGCGGTAACCTAGAGGATCGTTCTCGGACCGTCAAGCGCAAACTGGACTCAAATCGCAAAAACGGGTGAAACCGTCCTTCGGGGATTCGCGCCTCCCGCTACAATGGCCCCATCGGTCGGCTATGGTTTGGTGTAGTGAACACGCAACGCCGGGCGATCGGAGAGCGCAGCATGCTCACGGGAGGCGAACCGCGAGGTCTCATCGCCGATCAGCGCCCAGCGGAAGCTGCTTTGCGCATCGTCCAGCCATCCTCGGACGTCGGCGACCATCTCCGGCGTGCTTCCCCACGCATAGCTCACGTCGTTGAAACTGACGAGCTTTCCCCCCAATCGGCAGTAGCCGCGTGTATGGAGACCAACCGCCGGCGACGAGGACGGTTGATATCGCCACCAATATGAATGGCTTACACTTCATGCCTGATGCATCTTGTCAAGTCGAAGCGCGCGGGCGCCCCCCGCCCGTCCGAGATCGCGGCCCGAAATATGGCATTCTGCCGGAATCCCCACAAAGCCTCTTGGCGCCCGTCTCCTTCGCGGCTAAAATCTCGGACATGCGGTCGTGGTTTGATCTGCAGGCGGCCGGCACCGATGTCCGCACCGAGGTGCTCGGTGGGGTGACGACGTTCATGACGATGGCCTACATCGTATTCGTCAACCCCTCGGTGCTTTCCGGGGCGGGGATGGACTTCGGCGCCGTCATGACGGCCACGTGCATCTCGGCCGCAGTGGCGACCCTCGCGATGGGCTTGGCGGCCAACTATCCCATCGCTCTCGCGCCGGGGATGGGTGAGAACTTCTTTTTTCTCAGTGTCGTGGTCGGCATGGGGGTCCGGTGGGAGGTGGCGCTGGCCGCGGTGTTCATTTCCGGGGTCGTGTTTTTCTTGCTCACGTTCCTGCGCGTGCGCGAGATGATCATCGACGCCATTCCCCAAAGCCTCAAGCTCGCAATCGCGGTGGGGATCGGGTTGCTGATCGCTTTTCTCGGGCTGGCCAATGCCGGCATCATCGAGAAATCCGACCTGGGGACGATGCTCCGCATCGGCGACATCTCGCGTGTGCCGACACTGGTCGCCATCGCCGGCGTTCTGGCGACCGTAGTACTGATGGTGCGCCGCGTGAAGGGCGCCATCCTGATCGGCATTCTGTTCACAACCGCGCTCGCCTGGGCGTTCGGCCTCGTGCAGTGGCAGGGGCTGCTTGCGCCGCCCCCTTCCCTTGCGCCCACGTTCCTCAAACTCGATCTCAAGGGTCTGTTCGAAGCGGCCATGCTACCGGTCGTGGTGGTCTTCCTGTTCATGGCGGTTTTCGACGCCATCGGCACGCTCATCGGGGTCAGCGAACAGGCCGGATTCCTCCGGGATGGCAAGCTGCCGCGCGCGACGCAGGCGTTGGTGGCCGATTCTTCCGGTACCGTGGTGGGTTCGTTGCTGGGCACGTCCACGGTCACGGCTTACATCGAAAGTGCCACCGGCGTGGAGGCGGGGGCGCGCACTGGGCTGGCGAACATGGTGACCGCGGGGCTGTTCTTGGTCGTGCTGTTTCTCTCACCGCTGGTGCGAATGGTCGGCGGCGGCGTGCCCGTCGAAGGCGGGGCAATACTCGCTCCCATGACGGCGCCCGCGCTGATCGTGGTCGGCGCGCTCATGGCACGCAACATCCGCAAGATCGATTGGGCCGACCTGACGGAGTCGTTCCCGGCATTCCTGGTTATGGTGGGGATTCCGTTCTGCAATTCCATCGCCGACGGGATCGCCTTCGGATTCATCAGCTACCCGGCGATGAAGCTGCTCACGGGACGCGGGCGCGAAGTGACGTTTCTCGTCTATGTGCTGGGCCTGCTTTTCCTCGCCCGTTACCTGTTCGTGTAGAGCTCCCGTCTGAAATGCGGTCCATTCGACGACGCGCCGTTCTCCGCCGCGGCGGAAGGCCGTCTGCCCGACACCGATCACACTCCCAGCACGCCGGACGCTTCTTCGAACTGCTCGCCCCTCACGTACATCACGTAGCCGAACCCCCCTCTGCCGTCGCTCACGCCCGTGGACGCGTACACGTTGATACCCGCATCGCACAACTTCTCGTGGGTCTCGACCAGCGCGCCCAGCCGATCGTCCCCCTGAATGAGAAACGCCCGGTGCGGGCCGGTGAGCACGTAACTTCCCCGTTCCGCCACCCTCAGGAGCGTGTCGACACTGTCGGGAAACAAAACGAGCTGCGTGCTTTCGGGGCCTACAGGCACGGCGCTGAATGCGAGCAGGTTGACGCCTGCCTCGGCGAGCTCGGCCAGCACCCTGCACCCCTCGCCCGGTTTATCCGGCACACACATGTAGAAGTAACTCACGGTTCTTATCTTGGCGGACATGTTTCCCTCCAACTTGAGAACAACGACTTCCCCACCGGCGATCACCACCCGAACACGGTTTCCGGTTCACGACTCCGAAGGTCCGGTCCCCCTACCGACGTGATTATACTGCCGATCAGGGGCCGGCGTACCAAAAAACGAGCTGCTCAGATGACCCGGTCGTTGCCTCCGTCTATCGGCACCTGAGCACCGGTGGTGCGGGAGAACACGCGCCCCGCCATCGCACACACCAGCTCCGCCACATCCCGCGCCCCGACTTCGACCTTGAGGATGTTCCGGGTCCTGTACTCGTCCACCGTCATGCCGTAATGCTCCGCGCGGTCCTCCAGCATTTCCGGCGTCCAGATCCCGGTGTCGAACACGTGGTCCGGGTGAACGACGTTCACGCGAATGCCCCTCGGCCCCAACTCCAGGGCGGCCACCCGAGCGAGCTGCGTAAGCCCCGCCTTCGCCACGGAGTAAGCCGCGGCGCCCTGCCCGGGCGCGGGAACGTTCTTCGATCCCACCACGACGACCGCCGGCTCGATACCGAGCTCCAGATACGGAATACACGCCTGCAACACCAACTGGTGCCCGGTGAGATTCACGTCGAGCGACCGGCGCCACACCTCCGGCCGCATCTCGTCGATCGTTTCACTTGCCGGGAAGATACCGGCGTTACTCACCAAGATGTCGAGACCACCGAACCGCCGGACGATTGCATCGATCGCCCCCCGCACGTCCTCGGGATCGGAGATGTCCCCGACCACCCCGCACAACCCGGCTCCCTCGAAGATCCCTTCCACATCGGGGTCCAGGTCGATCGCCGCCACCGCGGCGCCCTGTTCGGACAACACCTCAACACACGCGCGTCCGATCCCGCTGGCCCCCCCAGTCACGACGGCGACCTTGCCATCGAACGGAAGCGGGCTGCCCCCGAGCGCCAGTTTCGCCCGCTGGAGCTCCCAGTACTCCACATCGAAGACGTGGTCCTCCGATAGCGGCTGCCACCCGCCCAGACCTTCGCCCTGCAGGATCGCCCGTACGGTGTGTTGCGCTATGTCGGCGATGATGCGCGATTCCTCGGGCGTCCTCCCGAAACTCACCACGCCATGCCCCGGCCAAACCGCCCACCGCGGCGCCGGATCGAGACAGGTCAGGGTCCCGTCCGTGTTACGGTCGAAATACTCACGGTACTCTTCGACGAAACGCTCCAATGCTTCTTCCGCCGGCCCGTCCACGATCAGCGGCGTCCGTTTGGTGCGGGTCACATGGTCCGGCGTGAGCGGGCCGCGACCGGCGAGTTCTTCGAGATTGAGGTGGCGCGAGAAATAAAGCGCGAGCGGGTCCGTTGCGGTGGCGGCGAGCACGGACACACCGCGGACTTCCGATACGGCGCGGCGCAGGCGGGCCAATTCGTAGAGGTCCTCGTCCGGAGTCTCGTCCCCCCCGGGGGTTTCCACCATCGCCCGCTTCTCGAGGTAGTCCTCCGCCACGGTGACAATCTGGATCATGCGCATGTACGCAGTTCTGGCATCGTTGCCGAACGTGATCACACCGTGATTCAGAAGGATCATGCCTTCGACCTGCTCCCAGTTGATGTCGCGCGTCATTTCGTACACTTCTTTCGCGAGCAGGAAACCGGGCATGACGTACGGAACGATGAACATGCGGTCGCCGTAGATCTGGCCGATCCGCTCCATCCCTTTCTCGGTGTTGGTTATGGTCACCACCGCGTCGGCGTGGGTATGATCGACATACTTGAATGGAATGAACGCGTGCAGGATCGCCTCGACGGAAGGGTTGGGTGCGCTCGCGTCCAACATCGACGAGCGCATGGTGCGAACCATTTCCGAATCGGAGAGTTCGTCCAGATTGATGAGCCTCTCCAATGCCTCCAATCGAACGGGCGAAAATCCGGATCGGTCGATTGCGGCCAGGTCCAAGCCGCTGCCGGTTACGTAGAGCACATCCTCCTTTTCGCCGAAGATATTGACGATCTCTGTTTTGACGGAGGTGTTGCCTCCCCCGTGCAGCACGAGGTCGGCTTCCTGCCCTATCAGACGCGTTGTGTAGACACGCTGGTCGAGGGGATGTTCTCCCTCGCGGGTGGCTTCCTTCTCATCCCAAAGGCTCTTCATCGCGTCGCTCCCCCTTTGTGGGACGGCGTTCCGGTCCCACAGTAGGATACTTCGCCGGGTCGGTCAATCGAGATTCCTTGCCTGCTCCGGTTGGTTTTTTTGGCATCAGGAAGCGCAACAAAACGGAAGAGACGGGACGCCCGGTGCTTTTCGCGCCACGGCCCTCTGCGCCGCGGGCCTATCGCGCCCGCCCGTGCGTCGCCGGTAGTGTTTTTTCACCGCGAGAAATCGCTCGACACATTCTCGCGTGCGCCGCTTGCGGATGGCCGAGAAGTGATTACATTGAGAGTCACGGCGTGATCGCTCCCTAACAACATTGTTTGTTCTGACAAACCGATCAGGACAAGCCGAACAGCAGAGCAAGGGAGGTGCTTGAAAATGGTCTTGGCATTTCGTCAGATCAACGCGAGATACCGCTCCAAACTAACCGAAGCGATTTGGATGGGAATTGTTGCCCTCTTTCTTCCTGTCATTGTGTCAA
>JBGSIK010000333.1:0-2149 GCA_041742575.1 Candidatus Krumholzibacteriia bacterium | reverse complement strand
TGGGAGTGTCCCCGAACGGCTTGGCGAAACCGGAGATATTCGTGGAATCCGCCAGGTCCGCGCTCATGGCGAGGAAGAGTGGGCGGCCGTACTTCTTTCGGCACCATGCGTTCACCCAGCTCCCCCAGGTGGCGAGAGCGGCGCGGTTGGGTTGCTTGTCGCCCGGTGCCCGCCACATCTCCGGGGGATAGTGCTCGAAATCGAAAAGCTCGGGGTCATCGAATGGATTTTGAGAAGTATCCAGCTTGAAACCGGCGATTTCGCTCGGGACCGAATCCCCCAGCTCGACCAGGCGGTCGGCAACGTAATCGACGAGCCCGGCGTCGCTGCGAATGAGATCCGCCACCACTTTCAGATTGGCGTACTCCTGCTTCCGGAGCGCCTCACTGCCGCCCGCGGGAGCGGGCTCGCCGTAGCCCGCGAACGCGACTCCGTACTTGTCTATGAAGTCCTTCTTGGTTTTCCAGAAGAGTTCGTCGTTGAGCTTGTGCGGCGTGCCGTGGGATTTGTTGTCGTATTTGTAGTACCCGCGCCCCTTTCGCGTCCGCATGAACATCATGCTCGGCCGGCCTTCGGGATTGGGTTCGTGCACGATCTCCATCAGCGCTTTCGTCACGGAGGGCCAGTCGGAACCGTCCGCCGCTTCGATCACGTGCCATCCGTGCGCTTGGAACCAATCGCGCGGACTGCCATAGATGAAGTGGCTCACGGGATTGTCGTCGATCCCGAAATCGTTCCAGTCGACGATGTAGTGGAAGTTGGTGAGCCCCAATCCGTATGCCGAGTTGAGCGTCTCGTGGATCGCTCCCGGGGTGAGGCCGCCTTCGCCTTCGACGGACCATACCTTGACGCCCTCCGCGCCCGCGCGTTTGAGCGCGAACGCCTGGCCGGCCGATGGCGGCGATCCGTGTCCCGATGGGCCGGTGTTCGCCTTCAGGAAGAGAGTTTTGCCTTCCATCTCGGCGTGTCCCGGGAGTCCGCCGTTGTGGCGGAACCCGAGCAAGTCCTCCCAGTAGAGCGCGCGCTCCGCCGCATCCGATACCAGGTAACGCTCGTCGCGCGTCCGTTCGTATTTCGCGCGTAGGCACTCGTTGAGCACCGGGAGTGTGGCGTAAATGAGAGGCACGGTGTGTCCGGCCACGAGCGTGAACCGGTCTGCGAACCGCTTTTCCGGACGGCGTATGTCCCAGCGCATGGCGCCGCTCAGCATGAGAGCGACCAGCGCATGCACCTTGGAGCGCGAACCGCCGGGGTGCCCGCTCTGGCGGTAGTTGAGCATGATGTCGATGTATTGATCGACACAGTCCTTGATCTTTTCCCAGTGGCCGAAATGCGGTGACTGCGCGAGATAGGCTCGTTCCGCATCCAGCCCGCTCTCCATCGACACGGCCAGGCCCCTTTCTTGATAATGGTGTTGGTTTTTTGGGCGCCGCGGGCGGCCGGGCGTCAGCCGGTGCTGCCGACGAACGCGGCGAAATTGTCGACCTGCCCATCCGCGTACGACCGCAGGTCCCCAACGATGTGTCTCAACAAACCTGCCGGCTCGCCGTCGCCGAACCGCTCCAGGGCGGCGTCGGCCCGGTCGAGGTGCCGCTGTATTTCGTTGCGGGCGTCGGCGATGGTGCCGTTCTCCAGGCAGACCGAGACGATGAAACGTTCATTCATCGGGCCGAAATCGGCGTTTTCGATGATCCTGATGAGAGCGTCGCGGTGGCCGTCTTGCACGTGATTGAGCGCGCGGATGAGGGGGAGCGCGAGGTAGCCGTTCCGCAGGTCGCAGTCGGAAGAGCGGTTCGGGTCGGCGAGCATGTCGTCGAGATCGTCGATCATCTGAAACGCCATCCCGAGGTTCCACCCGAAGTGTCCGAGGATATCGGCGTACTGCGTCCCGTGCATCATGCCCCCCACCTTGCAGCTCAGCGCGAAGAGGGATGCGCTCTTCTCCGAGATGATGTCGTAGTACTGGGCTTCGGTCATGGCGAAATCGTACCTGTGCGTACTCTCGAGGCTCTCGCCGCGGATCAGCACGCGCAGGGTGCGGACGAACTCCGGCATCGCTTCGGGGAAGCCGCTGCGCTGGACGAGGTCGAGCGCCTCGGCGAGCGCGAAGTCGCCGGTCAGGACGGACACGTAGTTCCCGTACTTGAGC
>JBGSIK010000332.1:0-7681 GCA_041742575.1 Candidatus Krumholzibacteriia bacterium | reverse complement strand
CGCAACCGGCTCCGGTGGAGAGAACTCTGTCTCTACCTGCTCGTACCCATTGCATGCACGCTGGTCCTCAACTGGCAGAACGCAAAGCCCTTCAACGTGCGCTACGTGTTGTTGGGATTCCCGGCCTTCGTGTGCTTGCTGGCGGCCGGTCTCGGTGGTTTGGGAAAATGGGTGGGGAGGACGGCCGCGCTGGCTGTGTTGGCGACACTCGTGGTGTCGACGGGCAACTATTATTTCAACGGCCGTTACGCGCGCGACGATGTGAAACGCGCTACCGGGTACGTTGAGCGACGCATAGCGGACGGCGAGTGCATTTTCGCACCTACGGTGACCAACATCGTGGCCCGCTACGCCACGAGGAACGATCCGATACTGGGGGTTTACCAGCGGTCGCGGACGCCGAAGGAGCGGGTCGACGCCCAGATGTCGCCGTTGTTTGCAGGGTGCAACGCGTTCTGGTACGTTCGCGCACGGCCGTGGGTGGATGACGCCGACGGCTACGTGTGGCGTCAGATCAGTTCGCGATACCAGCAGGTGGAAGTCACTGATTTCGATGGGGTTACGGTGATCCATTTCGAGCGCAAATAAAGGCCGACGAGGGGCAAGACTGGGACGATTTGTGCTTGAGATCGGTACTCGGCCCGGGGGTGACTTCCGGGTTTGATCCACAGCTCGGCTGTGGCTTTTTTGTGAGATTTTCGCAACCTGAGGATATGCACCGACTTCACGAGGAGGCACACCATGCTGTGGCCCAAACCCCTTGTGCTGACGCTCTTTTTTGTCATTATCGTCGCCGCCTGCGCGAATGTCCCGTTGCCGCCGGTCGGCACTGCCACCCATCCCGAGTTGCGAGAAGAGTTCCTGCTCGCGAACCCGGATGGGCGGTTCAATCAGTTCGTCACCAAGGGCGAAGTGGTGACGGGGATGGGGTTCGAAGAGGTCCTGGCGTCGTGGGGGCTTCCCGAGTCGCGGAGGCTATCCCGTGACCGCAAGCAGGAATACTGGACGTATCTCGGAGAGGATGATCTTTCCGGCGACTGGATGCGGTATACGTTTGTGTTTGAGAAGCGGTTGTTGGTGGACTGGGACGTTAGCAGGCATTTCATCAAAAACGGAACACTCATAAACTGGGACACTCCAGGGACCGACCCGCTGCCCGAGCCGGAACGCCGAGGTGGCTTGACGGCAAAACGGTAGCCCGCGCGACCGCGGCGAGCAGGGCGACTCTACGGGCGGCCGGTGTCGACATGAATGGCACCGGCCGTCGGCTTTTTGAGACCAGGGTGAGAGGGGCGCGCGGCCGGGGCTTAGCGGCGGCGGTCGCCGGAGTGAGAGGTTCATTCCTTGACATTCCCGACCGTGTTTTCTATTGTAGCGGTTGTCGGCCTAATGTGCGTAAGGATTTGAGGTTAGATCGCTCGTTGGAGCAGGGAGTGATAGAGCATGGGTACCAGGGTTCTTTCACAAGCGACCGTGCTGCCGGGACTCCGGCTGAACGACGACATCGAGAACATACGCGAAATGCTCGAAATGCTCATGTCGGACCATACGCCGGGAAAGCAAAACATCAAGATGAAGACCAGTTTCGGCTGGGAGCCGCCGATGGACGTGTTCGACACGGAGACGGAATTCGTGGTGGTCATGGACATTTCCGGCATGAACCGAAACGACATCAGCGTCTTCACCGACGGTCACATCATCAGGATCAGCGGTGTGCGCAAGGATATCGTTCCTTCGGGAAAGAAACAGTTCCACGCCCTCGAGATTCAAGTCGGCCCGTTTCAGCGGCTGATCGGGATCCCGGTCCCGGTTCTGGGAGAGAGCCTCTCCGCTGAATACGCAAACGGGATTCTGGAGCTACGCTTGAAAAAGCGGCCCGGCAATCCGGCGAACCCGGATGTGGACGAGTAGCTCGAACACAAACCCGATTGGGAGACGCCATTGAAAATCGGTGACCAACTCGACTTCGATGAACTCGTGGTTCAGATGAGCAGCATCCCGAAGGAGCTGTCGATACTGCCTGTGAACGACGCGGTCGTGTTTCCCCTCATGATGGTTCCGCTCATCCTCAGGGACCAGAACCTGCTCCGGTTGGCCGACAGCGCGCTCGCCGAGGACAAGATCATCGGGGCGTTCACGCAGTCGAATCCGGAGACGGACCATCCCGGCCCGCAGGACATCTACAAAGTGGGAACCGCGATCTACATCCAGAAGATGATTCGCTTTCCCAGCGGCGAAATGCGGTTGCTCGCGCAGGGGATCGCGCGGGTTCGCGTCACCAATGTGACGCAGACCGTGCCTTACATGCGCGCCAAGATAGAGGTCCTCGAAGAAGTAGAACGCCAAAACGACACCGAGAAAGCGTACGTGCAGAACGTGATCCGGTCGTTCTCGCAAATGGTTGACGAGTCCGATCAAATGCCGGACGAGCTCAAGATCATCGTCAACAACGTGAAGGAGGGCGGCCGCCTCGCGGACGTGATCGCCACCAACCTGAACATCGCACTCGACCGCAAGCAGAAGCTGCTCGAAGAGGCGGACGTCACGGAGCGGCTGAAGCAGCTGTCCCGGTACTTGGTCGACGAACTGGAAGTCGCGCGGCTGGGGAAGAAGCTTCAAGCGGACGTGAAGAAGGAGATGGACCGCGAGCAGCGGGAGTACTATCTGCGCCAGCAACTCAAGGCGATTCGGCGGGAGCTCGGCGAAGACGATGATCGCACGCTCGAAACCGAGGAGTTGCGCGAGAAGATCGAGAAAGCGGATCTATCTACGGAAGCCAAGGAGGTCGCCCTCAAGGAACTCGACCGCCTGCAAAAGATGTCGCCGGGAGCAGCCGAGTATACGGTCTCCAAGACGTACATCGACTGGATCCTGGAGTTGCCATGGACGCACGCCACCGAGGACAATCTCGATGTGAAACTGGCGGAGAAGGTGCTCGACGAGGATCATTACGATCTCGCCATGGTCAAGGAACGGATACTCGAGTTCCTCTCGGTGAAGAAACTGAAGCAGTCCACCAAGGGGTCGATCATCAACTTCGTCGGCCCGCCGGGTGTGGGCAAGACGTCTCTAGGCAAGTCGATCGCCCGCGCGATTGGCCGGAAATTCGTGCGCATCTCGCTGGGCGGCATGCGTGACGAAGCGGAAATCCGGGGGCATCGTCGGACGTACATCGGCGCGCTACCCGGCCGCATCATTCAGGGCATGCGCCAGGCCGGATCGATAAACCCCGTGTTCATGCTCGACGAAATCGACAAGCTGGGAGCGGATTTCCGCGGAGATCCCGCCTCAGCGCTGCTGGAGGTGCTCGATCCCGCCCAGAACGACTCCTTCGAGGACCACTACCTGAACATCAAGTACGATCTGTCCAAGGTCATGTTCATCACCACGGCGAACGTTCTCGACACCATACCGCGGCCGCTCCTCGATCGTATGGAGACCATCGAGATACCCGGTTACATCACGATGGACAAAATGGAGATCGCCAAGCGGTACCTGTTCCCCAGGCAGCTCGAGGAGAGCGGGATCCCGCCGAGCCTGCTCAAGATCACCGATGACGGCCTCCGCTATGTCATTCAGTCCTACACCCGTGAGTCGGGTGTGCGCGAGCTGGAACGGAAGCTCTCTTCGATTTGCCGGAAAATCGCCCGCAGGATCGCCAGCGGCACGCGACGGTCGGTGACGGTCACGCCCAAGAACGTGTACAAATTTCTCGGCCTGGAAGAATATTCCGGCGAAAGCGCGCGCAAGAAGCCGGCTGTGGGCGTGGCGACCGGTCTGGCGCGCACGATGAGCGGGGGAGAGATCCTCTTCATCGAAGCGCTGACGACCCGCGGGGGAGGCCACCTGCGCCTCACCGGGCAGCTGGGTGGGGTCATGCGGGAGAGCGCCGAGGCCGCCATGAGCTACGTGGCCGCGAATTACCTGCGCCGCTCGAAAGACCCGGAATTCTTCCAGAAATACGACATCCACATCCACGTCCCGGCGGGTGCGGTGCCCAAGGACGGTCCCAGCGCGGGTGTAGCCATCGCCACCACGATAGCCTCCGTTTTGCTCGGCAAGGCCATCCGGAACGACGTGGCCATGACTGGAGAGATCACGCTCACCGGGCGGGTCCTTCCCGTGGGAGGGGTCAAAGACAAGGTCATCGCCGCGCACCGAGCCGGCATACGGACGATCCTCCTGCCCCGGGCGAACAAGCGCGACCTGGAGGAAATCCCGGATTCCATCAAGCGGGAACTGCAAATTGTGACCGTCACCCGGGCCGACGAGGCCATCGACAAGACCATCGTTTGGGAGTGATTGGCCCCCAAATTGCAAAGAGCCGAGTGATTGAACCGAGGAGTAAGGTTCTTGAGCGCCACCTCCCTGAGCCCAAGAAAAGAGATGGTGATGGGGTTCATCACCCCCATCCTGGGCCGCATGGTCCGGACGGAGGCGTTTTCGCTCCCCGGGGACATCGGTAACCATTCCCGCGTCCTGATCGTCGACTCCGGTGACCTCACCGAACTCCTGTTCTTCGCCCCGGTCATCAACCACCTGAAGTCCCGTTATCCCGGGATGCGGATCACCATGCTGGTCCGGGAGGGAAACGGCGAGCTGATCAGGACCATGGATCAGATCAACGAGATGATCAGCTACGAACCGGAGCATCTCTCGCTGGTGTCCACGACGTACTTCTCGCTCCTCAAGCGGCTGAAGTCGCGCGAGTTCAGCGTAGTTTTCCTGCTCGGCCACCACGTGGATTTCGCCCGCTCGCTCATCGCGCTGTTGTCCCGGGCAAAGCTGCGCATCGGTTTTTCCCAGGAATACTCTTACCCGTTCATCAATTGCGAGCTGCGGCCGGCGGGGGACTCGCAGTACGAATCCCAGAACGCCGCCGCATTCCTGACCGCGCTCGGGTTCCGCATGGAGCCGGGAATACCGGGCTGGCGCATGCCGGAAAGCGATGTGCGCTGGGCGACGCAGATGGTCCATTTCCACAAACCGGAGAAAAAGCAGATGCTGATCGCCGTCGACCCCGGCGTGGGAAAGGGCGTTCACCGTCTCTCCGAGCTCACGTTCGCGCAAGTCGTAAGTCAGATCAGCGCGCGTTACCCATCGAAGGTGCTGGTGCTTTCCAACAACCTCGACCAGAAGGGTTTGGACCGCTTCAGGTCCTACCTCGAAGCGGAGGTGGTGAGCCTGAAGCCCCAGAACGTGAAAGAAGCGCTTGCGCTGCTGTCGGCGGCGGACTTACTCTTGTCGGGTAATACGGACTACTTCCATTTCGCGGTGGGAATGCGCGTGCCGACAGTCGGGTTCTTCACTCGCCACGATACTCCGAACTGGCTCCCGAAGGGCACGCCTTGGGTGCAGGTGATCCAAGGGGTCATTGGCCAGAAGATGTCCCTGGACGAGGTGTTTTCGAAAATCGAAACCCTCCTGCATCTCACCGGCCAGCCGCGCTGAAGCCGTCGCACGCTCCCCGCACAGAAAGTCATGGGCATCTACGCCAGATTGCTGCGATACGTCTTGCCCTATTGGCGACGCGTTCTCTTGCTCTTCGCCGTGATCATGGTTTTCGCGTCCTTGAGCGGAGTGTCGCTGACTCTGATCCCGCCGTTCTTGAAGATCCTCCTGCAGGTCGAAGAGCCTGCCGCGGTGGAGGCCCCCCCCGAAGCAGACACGACCGCATCCGCAAAAGCGGTGTACCACGGGCTGCCGCTGCCGCGCGGGTTGCAAGAGTGGAAGGACACGCTCACCTATCGCTTCGAATCGTACATGTACGCGGGGAGTGCGGCCGCCCGTCTGTACCGTTTCTGTCGGATTCTGCTCCTGCTCGTTCTCATCAAGAACATTTTCGGTTACGTGCAGACCTACCTGACCGAGTACCTGGAGCAAAAGGTGCTGTTCCGTATCCGTAACGACGTATACGCTCACATCCACGACCTCCCCATGTCGTTCTTCGATCGCGAGAAGACGGGACACGTGATCTCGAGGCTCACCAACGATGTGACCTTGCTGCGCGGGGCGGTTGTGGGGGTGGCGGCCAGTGTCGTGCGCAACACGCTCATGGCCTTGATCGCCGTGCTGATCATCCTACTCGTGAGCTGGCGGTTGGCACTGCTCACCCTGGTGGTGATCCCGGTCAATGTGGCGCTGGTGGGTATGATCGGAAGGAAGCTCCGGAAGCGCAGCCTTCGCGCGCAGGAAGGCATGGCGGACATGACCGCGACTCTCCAGGAGGCGATCGCGGGGATCCGCGTGGTCAAGGCTTTCAACCAGGGCGAATTCGAAAGGCGCCGGTTCGAACGATTCAGCCTGAAGCACCTCCGGCAGTACATCAAGATGCAGCTGTGGGGGGCGCTTTCCGCGCCGACATCCGAGATGTTGGGGGCGCTTTCGGTCGTGGCCATCCTGTGGTACGGCGGGAGCCTCGTATTGACCAAGCAGATAACACCCGAGAGCTTGATCCTGTTCGTTGGCGCGATGCTCTGGGTCGTCGCTCCGGTGAGGAACCTCAGCAAGCTGAACAACGTCGTACAGCAGAGCCGTTCGGCTGCCGAACGCGTGTTCATGATCCTCGACATCCCGCAGGAACCGCTGGGGAAACCGGGTAAGATGCCCGAATTCCAGAAGGAGATTCGCTTCGAGTCGATCGACTTCGAGTACGTTCCGGGGAAGCCCGTCCTGCGCAATATCACCTTCACCGTTCATCCCGGAGAGGTGGTCGCCATCGTCGGTCCGAGCGGCGCGGGCAAGACCACGCTGGTGGACATGATTCCGCGTTTCTACGAACCGGTGCGCGGGCGGATCACGATGGATGGGGTGGATATCCGGGAGACGAACCTCAAATCGCTCCGTTCCCTGATGGGGATCGTGACCCAGGACACGATCCTTTTCAACGACACGGTCCGGAACAACATCGCCTACGGCCTGGAAGACCGTCCCCTGAACGACGTGGTCGCCGCGGCGAAGACAGCCAATGCCCACGAGTTCATCGCCGACATGCCCCATGGATACGACACTCTCATCGGCGACCGGGGGACGTTGATGTCCGGCGGGCAGCGGCAGCGCATCGCTATCGCGCGGGCGCTCCTGCGCGACCCGGAGATACTGATTTTCGACGAGGCCACCAGCTCCCTGGACACCGAGAGTGAGATGCTGGTTCAGGAGGCGATCGACCGTTTGCTCAAGGGACGGACGACATTCGTCATCGCGCACCGCCTCTCCACGATCCAGCACGCGGACCAGATCCTGGTGGTGGAAGACGGTTGGCTCAAAGAGCAGGGCAGCCACTCCGAGCTGATCCGCCGGAACGGCATTTACCGCAGGCTGTACGATCTTCAGTTCGGGTTGGCGGCGTCGGAGCCGACCCGCAGCGTCAACCCATCCTGACCCATGACCGGAAAGAAAGAAATCACTGTGGTGGCTCCCAACTGGCTCGGGGACGCCGTGATGAGCCTCCCGTTGGTGGGGATGTTGACGGCGGCGCAAGGTGTGCGACTCTCGGTGTCGGCCCCGGAAGCGACCGCGCGTCTATACTGGCGGATCCCGGGTGTGGAGGAGCTTCTGGTATCGCCCCGGGGAGGGCCCGGACACGGAGCGGGTTGGCGGGCGCGTCTGTTGCGACGAACCGCTCCTGCGGCGGTGCTGCTGCTGCCGCCGTCGTTCTCGAGCGCCTTGGGGCCTTTCCTGG
>JBGSIK010000331.1:0-3049 GCA_041742575.1 Candidatus Krumholzibacteriia bacterium | reverse complement strand
CCGGCGGACGACCCCGGCGTCGCTTGCCGTTACGGGCCGTTCCGGAACGCGCTGGAGGGGTGCCGGACCGTCGGCAGGGAACTGTTCGCGGAGACAGCCCGGCGAATCATCTCGGGGCGCCTTCGTTCCATCGAACGGCGCGCGGCGAACCGCCGTGCCCTCCTTGTCAAGCTCTCCGAGGCGAGCCGCCGTGCGGAGGAACACGTTCGAGTTCGACACGAAGCGGAGACGCTGGCTGCCTTCCAGTCACGAATAAGACCTGGGAGTAGGGCGGTCGATCTGCCGGACGTGTACGACCCCGAGCGCATCGTGCGGATCACGCTCGATCCGGCGGTGCCCGTCCGCGTGGAGATAGACAGAAGGTTCAAGCTGGCCGGCAAGTTGGAGCGGAGCTCGGCGCACACCCAGCGGCGCACGGCCGAGGTGCAAAAGGAACTGGAAGACCTCGAGAGCGCGATCGAGCACGTGGAGACCTGCGGGGGATTCGCCGAGGCCATGCGAGCGCTCGACCGCATCACGGCGAAATTACCGCGGGTCGGCGAACGCGCCCGCCGATCCGAGACGGCCATCGAGAGGGCCTCACGCCAGCCGTTCCGCCGCTTCGACCTGGACCCGATGTGGTTCGTTCTCGTCGGCCGGAGCGACAAGGAAAACGAGGCGCTTACTTTCCGGGAAGCGGCGCCGACCGATCTGTGGCTGCACGCCCAGCACGTACCGGGGTCCCACGTCGTGCTCAAAGCGAGAGGCAATCCCGGGCGGCCGCCCGCCCACATCTTGGAGCAAGCCGCTTCCATCGCCGCCTACTACTCACGGGCCCGGCACAGCTCCCTGGTGCCGGTGATCTATACGCTGAGGAAGTACGTCCGAAAGCCGCGAGGGGCGCCCCACGGCCAGGTCGTCTGCACCCGCGAGAAATCGGTAATGGCTGTTCCCAGCCTCCCGAAACCTCACAGTAAAAAAAATTGACGCCTCCGTTCGTTCGCCGGAGGCGTCAAGCGGGCACCCCAGTTTGTTCTCGCAGGGGGAAGCACCGAAAGTGCTTCCCCTTGCGACAGGTAGGGGTAATGCGCCGTGGAATCAAGCTAAGGGCAAGGGCTATGATTCGCTGGCTTGGCGAGCCACTCAGGGGAAGGCATCCTCTGGCCGTTCACCTATCAATGAACGGAGTAGGAACGCGCAGCCTTCTGTATTACCCCCACCTGCAACCGCATCTTCCCTCTTCCTGTACCCCGAGCTCCTGGGAGGAGCTCCGGATTTTATGATGCGGCCGGAGTTGTGCACTGTGGGGAAGAGCATATGTCATGCCAGGGTGGACGAATGGCAGTCAGAAGACGGCTGTGCAACCAGCTACCTACCAATGACTTGAAACGGCGCTTGAATAAAAAGCCCCGTGATATTTCACGGGGCTCCTTGATGACAAAAAAATTTTACGGCAGTAAACTTACTTAACGATTTGCTCTACATCGCTTATTTTTCAGTGAATCCACCTTCCGTCAGAAGAATGCCTTCCCACGGCGGCGTCGTCGGTGGCGGGCCCTCATAAATCTCGTTGCTCCAGTTTTCCCAGTACACCTCGACGACTGCCGAAGTCGATGATCCGCCAGGGACATAAGACGCCGGCGCCCGGAATCTCAAAAATACCCGGTCCGGCGCGACTGCCGACAGAAACACCTTCAGCGGCACGTCCGTCGTGAACCGCAGGGTCTGTCCCGCGTAGTATATGGTCGAGACTCCCGGCGCGACGCTTTCCTCGACGGGTATGGGCAATTGTTGCGGCACCGCTGCGAACGGAAAGACCAACAGCGCCAGCACCAAAGTGATCCCTACTGCTCTTGCGAAGGTCGCCATCAAAATCACCCTTTTCCGGCTTATCGCTCCACCCGCCCAGCCCAACTACGCCCGGGCGACGTGGCCGACGTGAACTCCCCTGCCGATCACCCTTACGGGACAGTCCGCATCAAAGCTGATGAGTCTCGAAATTGCCCCAGGATTCATCCAAAAATATAGCATAGATTTCGTTTACTTGGAAGCTCTAATTGTTCCCTTTGCCACCGAATCGTTGAGCGACCGTCATGGACGCCTCGGAAGCGCTCAAGGCCCCCCTCCTTCCGGGAAGTTCGGGCCTTTCACCCGGTTGTTGCCGATACGCTGGGTCACCCGCTGGGTATCCAGCATTTCGAGGAGCGGAATTACGTGCTTTCGCGTGAGCCCCAGCGCGTCCTTCACCTCCGGCACCGATATCTCGTGAGATTTCGCGAACAGCTCCTGCAGGGCCTGCACGCATAGGTCCATCGCGTCCCGGTGCAAGACCCCCCCGCCACCCACGTCCACGATTTCTCCCGCATCGCGCAGGTACTGGAGCGCGTCCGACAACCGGTGGACGCTCTTCCAATCGCGCTCGAGATCCGACCGGACCGGAAACGCCACACCCGCCTGCCGGATCCGGGCGGCGAGCGCGGTCAGATCATTGCGCACATCCTCGGGCAAGTCCACCTGGGGTGCTCCGGATCGGACCCGGTTTCCCTTGACGAACAGAGGACGAAACGTCCCCAACACCTCGAGTACGCCATTGAACACGGAGGCCCCGTGCGGAAATCGGGTCTTCTGGCGAAGCTCCTCCTTGTCCAATCCCCACTGAAGTGGAAAGCGCGCCTGGTGCGCCGCGGTGAGGTCCTCCGCGTCCTGGGCGAGCGCATCGAGCGCACTTCGATGAAACACGATGCCGTCCACTTCCACCACCCGACCGTCTCGCACGAGCGCGCCCAGAACGGTGGCGTCCACATCGCCGGCCGCCACACCGCGTAGCCATGCTCCCTCGACGGATTTCGAAACCACATCGGCCGGATCGCCTTGTTCCCGCAGCCGGAGCTCGTCGAGAGCGCCCGCGTCGCGCCGCCGGTGACGTTCCGGGCGAGGGTCGATCACCGTCCCACCACCGATGACGCGCGTCGGGGAGTACTTCCGCAGGACAAACCGATCTCCTTCGGCAGGCACGAGCGGCGACTCGAGCAGGAGTTGAACCAGAGCCGACTCGCCGGCGCTCAAGTGG
>JBGSIK010000330.1:0-4931 GCA_041742575.1 Candidatus Krumholzibacteriia bacterium | reverse complement strand
ACTACTACCCGCTCATGACGCCGTCCGAAATCCTGGGCACGGAATTCGGCGTGGAATCGATACGCAACCTCGGTCTGGTGGCGCACATGGAGGTGCCACCCGATAGCACCGCCGCTCGATTGGGGCGCGAGACGACCTTGTACCTGGCCGACCATTACAGCGTGGGCCACGACGAGGGCAGTTCCGGCCTCAGGCTCAGGGCGCTCACATTCGGTTACGACATGTTCTTCGCGGATGCTCCGGAGTCCGTGCGCGCGTACGTGCGCAGCGAGATCGTCTCCTACCTTTCCTTCATGACGACCTCTCTCACCTACGAGCTTTTCACCCGCCGTCCGTATCTGAGCAACCACAGCGCGATGTTCGCGGGACCACTCGGGCTCGCTGCGATCTGCCTGCAGGACGAGGCCGACCCGCAATTGCTCGCGCAGGCCATGGCCATGGCCGACTGTGTCGTCGACAGCCTTCTCACCTACCAGTTCGATCCGGGCGGCGCGTACAGGGAAGGATGCCTCTACGGAGCATGGACGATGCGGCAGCTCATCCCGTATTTCCATGCGCGAAAGCGGTTCGACGGGTACGATTACTCCACCCACCCTCGCATCCGCAACATGGAGCGATGGTTCTCCCACGAGATACTCCCCGACGGGTACGGCAAGACGAACAACCTCAACGACTCGCCCTACACCACCATACCGCTGGCGAGGAACACCACCTACTTCGATTGGGCCCAGTGGGAATGGCAGAGCGGGTTGTCATCGTGGTTATGGGAACACATCGCCGGGGAGTACGGTGTCGACCTGTTCGACAATGCCGATAAGGTCTCCACCGCGCTTTGGAATCTGTCCCTGCCGCCAGTGCAGCCGGAATCAGTGATTCCCCGGCGACAACTCTGGCCGGACCGCGGGCTGTACTATTTTCGCACCGGCTGGCAGAGCGAGCTCAGCTCGCGCGACGTGGTGTTCAGCTTCTACTCCGGCAAGTTCCACGGCGGGCACGCGCAGGAGGACCAGAACCAGTTCACACTGTACGCCTATGGAGAGAAGTTCGCGATCGATCACGGCGCGGGCTCTATCGCCATGCAGAGCGAAGCGCACAACATGGTGTTCATCGACGGGGCCGGCCAGCACAACGCGGGCGCTTCCATCGGCACCGACGGTTGCATCGCGCATCACTTGCTGAGCGGTTTTGCCGATTATCTCCTGGGCGACGCCACCGCCGCGTACACGACGTACTCGGAGTTCAACGCGCCCGACTACCCCGTCCCCGGGATCGACTGGTCGTGGGGTTACACCGGCGCCAACCCGGTGGACCACGCGCACCGGAGGGTGTTCGTGGTGCACGAGGAGCCGACGCCGCCGTACGTCATCGTGGCCGATGACATCGATAAGGACGGCGCGTTCCATGAATACCAGTGGCGCCTGCACACGCATAACGCCAACACGGTGAACGCCACCGCCAACCCGATCCGCATCGACGGAAAATCGGCCGCGATGGACCTCTTCGTCCTCAACCCCGGTCTACCCGATCTCACGGCGACGGTCTCCGCTTTCAATAACGGGAACAGCGACCCTGATTCCCGTCTGCTCTTACTCACACGAAGCGCAATCAACCCGCACTTCGCCTTCCTGCTCCTTCCCGTGGACTCCGCCTTGAGCACTCCCTCCGCTACCACCGATGTGCGGCCCTGGGGATTCGCGTGCACCATCGACTGGGGCGGCGGAGTGGCCGACCTGGTCCTCGGGAACCACTCGGGAGGGATCGTCGCTTGGGGCGCCGACTCGATACGCACCGACGCCGGATTCGCCATCGTGCGCACACTCAGGGCGGTCGTCACGCGGCGTCTTCTCGTGGACGCTACCGTGCTCATGCGCGGCAGCACGGAGCACGCGCGGTTCTTCGGCGGGCCGGCCACGTGCGCGCTCGCCGGGAACGTGGTCGAACTCGAGAACAAAGACACGGCCTTTCACATTTTGGACTCGGGCATTGAGCACATAATGTGCTGCGGACAGGAGGTCCCGTTCGTGCGGAGGTCGGGCTACTTGTATCCGGACCCACTTTCGGGAGCGGAATACACGAACGGCCAGGCGGGCCCTCCGGTGCTGTCGGTTGCGGCATCGCCCAATCCGCTCAATCCCGGCACCACCATCCGCATCGACATCGGAGCTACGAACTCGCCCGCCGTGGACATCGCCGCCGTCGTTTATGACGCGGCGGGTCACCGCGTGGTGACGCTCGCGCGCCAAAAAGCCGCCGGCGCCGACGGCATTTCCCTCTTCTGGGACGGCACCGATCAGCGCGGCCGCCGCGTCAGTAGCGGCGTGTATTTCCTCAAGGTCACAGCGGGCGGAGCCTCCCGATCGCTGAAGCTCACTGTCGTAAAATAGCCGTCAAGTAGCCGCGAGATTCCGGCTCGCGCGAGATCGCGCTTGACATCGCGGCCATCGTCCCGTAGTCTTCCAGGAGATAAACAACGGGAATCAGGTGCCCGCGTCGGGCACAAGTGGGAAGAGGGTGCGAATCCCTCACGGACCCGCCACTGTGATTGGCAAGCCGTACGCCCGCAACCACTGGCGATCGAGCCGGGAAGGGGGGCGGCGGCGCCCGAGCCATCAGTCAGGACACCCGCCTGGTTCCAGTTTTCAATCCCAGAACCTCTTCGTGGACTGAGAGGAAGGGACGAGTGCTGAAGCCCTCCCGACTTTCACGGAAAGACTCTGGAGGGCTTTTGGTTTCCCCTCCAGTGCCGGGCTCGCCCCTGCCCCAGCGGGCATGCGCCGACTTTCCTCTCGTCCCAACGCAGGAGAGACGTTGAGGATATCATTGACCGGCCCGGCGCGGCGCGCGGCGATCCTGACCACTGCGACTGCGGCGCTACTGGCGCCTTCGACGGCAGCGGCGACTACCGCAGCTTCCGTAGCGCGAGCGGCCGCGTACCGCGCGCAATCCACTGTTCCCCGCGACACCCTCTACGTCGTACCGGCAATCGTGATCGAAGCGCGGCGCCACGATCCCGTCGCGGAGCTCTATGAACGGCCCGGCTTCGTCGCCGCCGTGGACGTCACCGGCAGACGCGAGCGCATGGAGGGTCTCGCCGGCGTGCTTTCAGAGATGGTGGGGGTCAATGTCGAGCAGTACGGCGGGCTCGGTGATTTTGCCACCGTTTCCGTCCGGGGGTCGTCGGCCGCGCAGGTCACAGTATACCTCGACGGCATACCGATGAACGATCCGTACACGGGAGTGACGAACCTTGCCGATCTTCCCTTGGGCGCCGTCGAGCGCGTGGAGGTTTATAGAGGATTTGCGCCGCCTCAACTCGGTGCGTCTGCGATCGGCGGCGCCGTGAACCTGGTCACCGAATCCCCCGACGCCGAAAAGCGCCGTGCGCTCTCGCACCTCAATCTCAACTCGTCGTACGGTTCCTTCGACACCATCCGCCAGCAGCTCTCGGTGCGCGCCAGCCCGTGGCTGGTTCGGCTCTTCGCTCACGGCAGCTATGCGCGCACTTCGGGTGACTTCACGTTCCTCGACAACGAGGGCACACCGTTCAATTATGACGACGACGCCGAAGTCATGCGGATCAATAACGACGCAGAATCGTACCAGGTGTTTGCGCGCGTCGAGTTCGATGTTCCGGGGGAAGGCGTCGTCTCCATCGGCCACGATCGCTTCGCGCGGGAACAAGGAGTGCCCGGCCTCGGCAACAACCAATCGGTCTCGGCCCGGGCAGCAAGAGATCGCCGGTTGACCTATCTCAAGCTCGCATCCGGTTCGCTCCTCGGCCGGCAGATCCAGATGACCGCTTCCGCGCACACATCGACGTCGGGCGAGCGCTTCCGTGACCTGGAAGGGACGGTGGGGCTGGGCCCGCAGGATACGGACAACACCATCGAATCGTATGGCGGACGCGCCGGCGGCAAGTGGTTCGTTCCCCGGTTGCCGGTCACCCTCGAACTCGTGTTCGATGGGCGCAAGGAAGAATTCCATCCCGTGGAGAAGTTCCCGGTTGTGCGCGAAGGCCCCGACCGATGGCGTCGGTCGCAAACGACCGCGCTCGTGGGCGAACTCTACCTCCCCCCTCGGGGTCAGACGCTGGTGCTCTCCGCGACGCAGCGCTGGGAACGGCAGGTGAGCGAGTTCTACGACGACGCTCCCTTCCCGTGGCTCCCTCCGTCTCCGCGCGGCCGTGTCGCCGTCGAGTCCCGCACGCCGAGCGGCGGCTTCCGGTGGACCCCGCGTGCGTCCCTCACCGTCAAAGGAAACATCGGGCGCTACTACCGGCTGCCAACGTTCCTCGAGCTTTTCGGCAACGTGGGCTCGGTGACCGGCAACTCCGCGCTGGAGCCGGAGACGGGGCTCAATCGGGACGTGGGGATCATCTTCAACACCGGGCGCGTGGGACCGATACGGAGGCTCTTCGCGGAGGCGACGTACCTGTCTAGCGACGTGGACGACCTGATCCTCTTCTTCCCCAATTCACAGCACACCTCGCGCCCGGTGAACATCGGCTCCGCCCGTATCACGGGTTGGGAGTTCTCATTGTCGGCCGTGCTGCCCCGCGCAGTGGAATTCTCTTCGAATTACACCCGCCTCCGAACCGAGGACACGAGCGAGATTCCCTACTATCGCGGGAACGAACTGCCGTCGCGCCCGTGCGACGACGTGAACGTGGCCGCGGCTTTTCCCTGGCGGGCGTGGAAGCTCACGTACGAGTACCATTACCTGGGCGCGAACTACCTCGACCGCGCCAACATGCAATCTGTCTCCGCGCGGAACTTGCACAACGTTGCGTTGCGCTGGCAGCTTCCGTGGGAGGGGCTGTCAATTACGGCCGAGGGCAGGAATCTTCTCGACGACCGCGCGAGCGACGTGAGCGGATTCCCGCTCCCGGGGAGGTCTTTCTACACCACGGTGGGTTTTGCCGTGAATCCGTA
>JBGSIK010000329.1:0-1957 GCA_041742575.1 Candidatus Krumholzibacteriia bacterium | reverse complement strand
CGGAGCCCGCTGTCGATGTCTCGCATCCTACGTGCATGCGCCCCTCCCCGCTCTATTGATCCGACTCCAGTGGGCGATTGCACTCAGGGGACTTTTCCCACCGCCGCATCACCCCCTCACGACCGACGTCCCCACGCGGATAATTCTACACCCTCACAACGGGCAATGTCAACGGCGGCCCCGGCTGGAGAAGCCGCGCACTCAAGCGGCCACCGGCGACTTCACGTCAATCGATGAGCCGGGCTTTTACTCCAGTGTGCGTAGCGGGACGACGACTTTCGAACTTGCTCACGGGGTGGTGTTCATGGGCACCCGGTGATTGGGCACCATCGCCGGTGGACGGTTGGTTAATCTTGCCATCAGAAATCGGCGGTGGTACGCTCTCCGGCGGAGCGGGTACAAGGGGGGACTTCCGTGCCAGAGGGGTCCGTCTCCCACTACAGGATCCTCGAGAAGATCGGCGCCGGCGGCATGGGTGTCGTGTACAAAGCCGTCGACGAGAAGCTCGGTCGCATCGTAGCCCTCAAATTTCTCCCCCAGGAAGCGACCCTCGACGAGACCGCGAAAAAGCGTTTCCTCCATGAAGCCCAGGCCGCCTCGCTCCTCGATCACCCCAACATCTGCAGCATCCACGAAATCGACGAGACGCCGGAGGGCCAGGTCTTCATCAGCATGGCGTTCTACGAGGGGGCGTCGCTGCGGGAGCGGATAAAAGAGGGCGCCCTTCCCGTTCGCGAGGCTTTCGAGATCATGTCCTCGCTCGCCGACGGTCTCGCCTACGCGCACGAGCAGGGGATCATCCACCGAGACGTGAAGCCCGGGAACGTGATCATCACGAAAGACGGCTTTGTCAAGATCGTCGACTTCGGGCTCGCCAAACTCGCCGACCGGTCACGCGTGACACGCACCGGACAGACGCCCGGGACGCTCTCGTACATGTCGCCGGAACAGGTGAGTGGCAAAGACGTTGACGGCCGCACCGACATCTGGTCTCTCGGCGCTCTCGCGTACGAAATGCTCACCGGGGCACTTCCGTTTCAAGGCGACATCGACGCGGCCGTGTTGTATCAGATCGTGAACGAAGAACCCGCCCCGGCCCGCAAGAAACGAGGCGACCTCCCCGTACAATTTGAGGCGATCGTTCATAAGTGTTTGCAGAAAGACCCGGCCCAGCGCTACCAGTCATGCGGCGAGCTGATCGGCGAGCTGAACGAGATGGGCAAGTGCCTGGGGTGGCAGAGCTCCAGCACGGTACGGAACGTGGTGCGGGTGGCGCACGCCGCACGCGCCCGTACGCATCGGATCATCTTTACCCTGGCGCTCGTTGGCGTCGTGGCCGTGGCGTCTCTCGTCGCGTACTGGGTCACCCGCGGGCCGGTGGTGCCCGCGCTCTATTCCACAGAGGTGCGTCTGGTCGCGTTGCCCATCGAGAACCTCGCCCGCGGGGCCGTGTCAAATGAGTTCGTCGATGGGATGTCGGAGTGGCTCGCCGGCCGGCTCGAACGGGAGTGCGCGTTTCACCGGTCCATGTGGGTCGTCCCATTCGTGCTCGCGGGCCGGGACGCCGTGCCCTTGCCCAGCGCGGCCAAGGACGTGTTCGGCGTCAATCGGTTGTTGAAGGGGACGATACAGCGGTACGGCGATGGCTACCGGTTGGCGTTGGAGCTCGTGGACGCGGAGTCGCTCCGTGGGATCGCGGCTGCGCATGTGGACTATGGGGCGGACGTCTCCGTCCTCCAGAGCGGGATCGTCGCGCAGACCGCGGCGCTGCTCGGAATCACCCTCTCCGACGAGGCTCGAACCCGTCTCGGCGCCGGTTTCACGCCGCAGGCGACGGCGTTCGAACGTCACTTGATCGGACTGGGTTACCTCCAGCAATACCGGTCACGGGACAACTTGGGTCGCGCTGTGGAGTCGCTGCGGGCAGCGGTAGCGGCAGACACGCTTTTTGCCGAAG
>JBGSIK010000328.1:0-2696 GCA_041742575.1 Candidatus Krumholzibacteriia bacterium | reverse complement strand
CTTTGGCCACGTCGAATGTCACCGTGCCGCTCTTCGGGTTCGGCATGAGGCCGCGCGGCCCGAGCAGCCGCCCGAGCTTGCCGACCTCCCCCATGAGGTCGGGGGTGGCGATGATGACGTCCACGTCGAACCATCCTTCCTGCAGCTTCGGGATGTACTCGTCCGCTCCCACCATATCCGCGCCGGCATCCTTCGCCTCTTTCTCTTTCTCCCCTCTCGCCAGGACGAGAACACGAACGGTTTTTCCCGTCCCGTGGGGCAGGACGACCGTGCCACGTACCTGCTGGTCTGCGTGACGCGGATCCACGCCTAGATTCGCCGACAGCTCGATGGTCTCATCGAACTTGGCGGTGCCGGCCTGTTTGACCTTCGCGACCGCTTCCGGGAGATCGTACAGTTTGGTGCTTTCGATATTGGCGATCGCCTGGTTGTATCTTTTTCCTCGCTTCATCGATGACTCCTGGTCTCTTTGCATTCCTCGAGCGCGCGAGCCGTTCATCCCTCGACCGAGATGCCCATGCTTCTCGCGGTGCCCATGATGATCTTCACGGCCTGGTCAACGGAATTCGCGTTGAGGTCGGGCAGTTTGGTTTCCGCGATCTCGCGCACCTGCGCCATCGTCACCTTGCCGACCTTGACCTTGTTGGGTTCGCCGGATCCCTTGGCCAGACCGGCGGCCATCTTCAAGAGCACCGAGGCCGGCGGTGTTTTGGTTATGAAAGTGATGGACCTGTCGGCGTACACGGTGAGAACGACCGGGATGATCACACCGGCCTGTTTCTGCGTCCTCGCGTTGAAGGCCTTGCAGAACTCCATGATGTTCACTCCGTGCTGACCCAGCGCCGGACCCACCGGCGGCGCCGGCGTAGCGTTCGCCCCGGGAATCTGAAGCTTGACCGTAGTCAGGATCCTCTTCTTTGGTGCTGCCATCTTGTTCTCCACTCAACAGAGTTGCGATCTTGCGCGTGTTCGGCTTGCATCCGCGCGGGACCTGTCGCCGATGGGGCGCCAGCCGCGTTGCTATGCACTAGATGGACTCCACTTGCAGGAAATCCAACTCCACGGGGGTTTCCCGCCCGAAGATGCTCACGAGGACTTTCAGCTTTCCCCGCTCCGCGTTGATATCGTCGATGATCCCGGTGAAGTCGCTGAAGGGACCGTCCTTGATTCGGATGTGTTCTCCAAGTGTGAACGGGATCTCCGGTATGATCGTCTGCTTCTCCTTGTCCATCCGGCCCAGGACCCGCTCCACCTCGACTTTGGCGAGCGGCTGCGGGCCGGTGGCAGACCCGACGAACCCCGTGACACCCGGTATGTCGGTCACGAGATGGCGCGACTCATCCACCAAGTGCATCTCGATCAATATGTAACTGGGGAAGAACTTGCGCGTCGTGACGGTCTTCTTCCCCTTCCTCATCTCGGCGACTTCCTCGGTGGGGACGACGATCTGGCCGAAGTGGTCTTTGATCGGCGACACGTTGATCATCTTCTGTATGTTTTCCCTCACCTTGTTCTCATGACCGGAGTAGGTGTGGACCACATACCACTTCTTCGGAGGACCGGTGTCCTCTGCTTTCTCGCCTTCAGCGAGTTCGGCTTTCGGCGCGGCCTTTTTTCTCCGGGACTTCGCCGCGGCCGGCTTTTTTTCCTCGACTTCCTCGGCGACATCCGCTGCGTCGGTTGTCTCTGTGTCCTCCGCCACCTCCGCTGCCGTCGGACCGGTCTCGGTATTCTGACCGGTCTCGGTATTCTGACCGGTTTCTGTATTTTGACCGGTTTCTACATCCGGCGGCGCCGATTCCGTCTCGTCGTCCGGGACCGCGACCGCGGCATCCCCCGGCTCGGTCGTAATGCCGGCATCCGCCTCTTCGCGCGGCGTGTCCTCCAATTCTTCGTGTTCGTTTTCCGCCATTTCCATCACTTCCGTTGGCTTCGAGCACGGACGCATACCGCGCACCCGATGTCTCTGCGGTTCCGTGCGCTCGACGCTCCGGTTCCTTGCGCCGCTATGTCATTGGAGTATCAGTTTGACGAGGCGGTTCAGGATCTGGTCGACGATTCCGATGAAGATCGTCAAGAGAAACGACGCTACGATCACGACCCGCGTAGCTTCCTTGAGCTCCTCCTTCGACGGCCACGTCACCTTCTTCATCTCGTTCCTGGTCTCATTGAAAAAAATCTTCAGTTTTTCAAACATGGTCTTGCACTCGATTGCGAACGGTAATGGCAGGCCCGGCAGGAATCGAACCCGCAACCCCCGGTTTTGGAGACCGGTGCTCTACCAATTGAGCTACAGGCCTGCCGTCGGTCTCTGCCCCTCGTTACCGGGTTTCCTTGTGTTCCGTGTGCGCTTTGCACCACCGGCAGTACCGCCTGTGAACCAGTCGGTCCGGGTGCTTCTTTTTGTTCTTGCTGGTCGCGTAATTCCGACGCTTGCACTTCTGACAAGCCAGTATCACTTGGTCACGCATCGAACTTCTCCAGTTCCCGGCCGCAAGCGTCGCCCGTTCCGAAAAGCGGTGCAGCGCCCGCGGCTGCGGCTGACATCACCCGGCGCATGCCCCTGGGCTCGCCGGCGTGCTCTACCCTCACTCGATGACTTCGGTCACCACGCCGGCGCCCACCGTGCGGCCGCCCTCTCGGATCGCGAACCGCAGCTCTTTCTCCATCGCTATCGGCATGATCAACTCCACCGT
>JBGSIK010000327.1:0-2272 GCA_041742575.1 Candidatus Krumholzibacteriia bacterium | reverse complement strand
ACCTCCCCCACCTCCGCGACCTCCTGAGGGGTGCGCATGTCCGGATGTGTAACCGGCTCCACCAGAGGCATTCCCAGGCGGTCGGTGAGGTACACGCGTTCGTGTCCCACATCCGACACCTCACGGCACGCGTCCTCCTCCAAACCCAACTGGTGGATCCCGATCTTCCGGCCCTTGAACGGAATCCATCCGTTCACTCCCACTATGGTGGTTCGCTGGAAGCCGGTGGGGATGCTGCCGTCGAGGTATTGCTTCCGAGAGATGTGGAGCTCGTTGACGAGGCTCAAGTTGAGGAGCATCGCGATCTCCAACGCGATGTCGAGGGCAACCTCGTTCAGCATGAACGGCGGAGTGTCGTCCATCTCGTACGTGCAAACGGTGTCGCGTTTGATCCGGTAGACGATCTCCTTCTTGGTCTTGAACTCCATGAGGGCGGTACCGTCGTACTCCCCCAGCTCGGACAGCGTAGGCCTCATGTGACGAAGGATTTCGGAATCGTATTTGTCGCTGTAACGACCTGCGGGACACCGACAGAAGATCTTCTTCTCGGTGAGGAGCTGCTGGTGGACTTCGAGTCCCGCCTTCAGACCGACCGCGGCGTAATCCTCCGGCGTCATTTCATCGAACGGTTTGAATTCGAACATGTTGCAAGGAGACTATCAGGTGATTGAAGGGACTCTTCGACTGTACCCGGCGTGCGGTTCGGCTGCAAGCGCAATCTCGGCGGCCTTGGGCGCCAAGGCCGCCGAGTGTTCTCGACCGCGAGAATTCCGCCGAACGGCTCAGAGACCCGACCCGTGCTGGGCGAGATATTTCGCCACACCGTCGGCGGTGGGCTTCATGGCCGCCGCACCCTTTCGCCATCCCGCCGGACAAACCTCTCCATGCTCTTCCGAATACTGGAGGGCGTCGACCAAGCGAAGCATCTCGTCCACCTCGCGTCCGAGCGGAAGATTGTTCACTACCTGATGCTGGACGACGCCGTTCTTGTCTATCAAGAACGACGCCCGCAGCGCAACTCCATCCGGGTGCTCCACACCGTACGCCCGCGTGATGTCGTGCTTGACGTCGGCAACGATAGGGAACTTCACCCGTCCTATACCGCCCCTCTCCACCGGCGTTTCACGCCAGGCGTGGTGTGTGAACTGGGAATCGACGGAGACCCCCACCACCTCGACACCGCGTTCCTTGAACTGGTCCAGCCTGTGATCATGCGCGATGATCTCTGTGGGACACACGAAAGTGAAATCGAGGGGCCAGAAGAACAGGACCACGTACTTCCCGCGCAGCTGAGAGAGCCTGAAGTCTTCCTTGATGGTGCCGTTGGGCATGACCGCCGGGGCCATGAAGTCCGGCGCTTCTCTTGTCACCAGGACGCTCATTTTCTCTTCCTTTCCGTTCCGGGCTGGAATCGGCGTTCGCCGGATGCCGTCCGCCGGCTCCGGCTGCCGTATTTCCGCAACTACCATAATGAAGCGGCCGGCCCGTGACGGGACAGCCGGGAGATGCATATTAACAAAAAAGGCCTCCCGGCGCCAGTCGCAATTGGGCGCGCGGGCGGAGCTCGCGACGGACCACGGGACCACAGGTATCCGGCGTAGATTGGGATACCACGCCGGCCTGGTTTCGTGTACCATAGCCGCCAGCGCCCCGTTTGCGCCCATTAGCGGTTCGTCGCCGCGCAGCACCATTCCAGAATCGAGAGTTCGAGCAGCCGAGGAGATTTTCGTCATGACCATAGTTCTCGACGGGTCAGGCTTTACGGTCGAAAATCTGGTTCGCATCGCTCGCGACGGCGAACGAGTGCAGCTCGCGGAAGACGCCGTCGCCAGGATCCGCGAATGCCGCGCCATGCTGGAGCAGAAAATGGCCGCGGGCGAGGTCATGTACGGAATCAACACCGGAATCGGCGAGTTTTCCGAGATCGTCCTCGGCGACGATCAGGTAAAGAACTTCCAGCGCTACCTGATCTACAACCATTCCGCCGGGATCGGCGAACCCGCGCCCATCGAATACGTCCGCGGCGCGATGGCCGGCCGGATCAACGTGCACGCCCACGGTCTGTCGGGATGCCGGCCGGAGATCACGCTCACGCTGGTCGACATGCTCAATAAAGGCGTGACCCCGTACGTATGCCAGAAGGGATCGGTCGGGGCGAGCGGCGACCTCGCGCCCATGTCCCAGGTGGCCCTCCTCATGATGGGAGAGGGCAAGGCGTACTACCGCGGCGAACTGCTGCCGGGGGCGGAGGCGTTGCGCCGTGCCGGCATCG
>JBGSIK010000326.1:0-11068 GCA_041742575.1 Candidatus Krumholzibacteriia bacterium | reverse complement strand
GGCGCATCCAGTCGACCGGCTTCCCTCGACCGCGACTACCAGGCGCGGTCACACGGCAACTCCCGCGCAAGCGCTTACCAGGGCTCTAGGGGAGGAGGAGGGGCGCGCGGCGGCGGAGGCCGGAGACGCTAGGGCAGCGAGTATCATTCGACCGGCGTCTCAATCGCCCGCCGGCGCCTCCCCCTTTTCGGCGTCTGAAGACGGCTGTGTTGCGGCCGGCGGCGCAAACCACGCGTCCTTGGGGACGACCTTCGGAACATTAGGATCCCCCTCGTAGGCCGGCGTCATGATCTGAACGCCGAATTCGTTGAACGCGTCGAGCACGTTTCGGTGCAGCGCCGAGTACAAACGCGCCTGGTGCGGAGGATCGTCCGTGTACACGTTGAGCTCGTAAGTCACTGCGAAATCCCCCAACGACTTCACCCAAACGAAGGGCGGCGGCTCTTTGAGCACGCCCGGCGTGCGCTCCGCGGCGAGCTTGAGCATCGCATCCACTTGCCGCCAGGGCGTTTCGTACCCGATTCCGACTGTCGTATGCAGAATCAATCCTCTGGTCGACGCGAGCGTGGAAAAATTGGTGATGTTGTTATTCAATATCAACGAATTCGGCACGACGATGTCCTCGTTCTTCAACGTTCGTAAATGGGTCACCATGGCCCCGGTGTTGGACACCAGCCCCTCGACGTCGCCAAACCTGACGCGATCGCCGATTTTGAACGCGCGGCGATAAATCAGGCTGTATCCGGCAATCACGTTGGCGACGAAAGAGGATGAACCCAACGAGAAGATGATGCCGAGGAACAGGCTTACGCCCTTGAACGCGTCGGTACCCGACCCCGGTATGTACGGGTAGGCGATTATGGCGGCGAAAACCAAGATCACTACGTGGGCGATCCGATAGGTGGGCCACGCCCAGTCGCGGTCGAAACCGCGCACCGTGATTTTGTCTTGGTCGACTCCCGAAAAGAACACGCGAACGACCTTGAGGACGTAGCGGGTGACGATCCAGAGGAGGGCGATGAACACAAGACCCGGCAGCGAGTCGACGAACGCTGCCCCGATGGACTGGAGCGGGTCGAGCACAATGCTCATCACTCGTCTCGACAAGGACCGCGTCCACGGGTAGAATCCCAGCACGATATTCAGGGAAAAATACGCGATCAAGAGTATCCACGCCACCCGCAGCGCCGTAAATAAACCCCCAATCAACGCTGTGAGAGTCTCGGTCTGAGCCACTCGACCGGTCATTGTCCGAAGCCGCGTGATCCGTGAATCGAGGCGGCGCCGGAACATCCTCCCAAGGCGTCGATACAGACGGTGTGTTAGCCAGAGGAGTATCAGCGCGGCCAGTATCACCGCCAGCGCGCGAATGCTGTTAGCCAACAACACGCGGGGGGTGCGGTCCTCCCGGAACCTTTTGACCGACCGGACGATTTCGTTCCGCATCGTTTCGGCGAGGACATATCGGGAAAACCCCTCGGCTCGCGCGTCCTCATCGAACACGGCCATCAGAAAATGTCCGGGAGCGACGAGGCTGCTTCTGTCGGCGGACTCGATCACTCGGAGTGAGTCGGCGGGGATGGACTTGTCGCCGGCGAGCGACTTGATGCGTTCCTGAATGGCTTTCGCTCGCTCAGCCGCGGGGTAGGACGTGCCCCCGCGAACGCGGAAGAGCTCCTCTCCGTCCATAGTGACGGGTGCGCGCTCGTATGCGACCGCGTCTTCGAGTTCCGGAACGGCGCCTGGCGAGGTCTCTGAGGCCGCAGACACTCCCGGCACCAAGAAGATCAATACGACGGAAGCGCAAAACAGGAGGTGTGCGCGCTTCAGCCATCTGGCCTGCGGTATCATAAGTGACTCCTTTTTGAACTCTGATTTCCGCAATCATCGCTCGCGACGCGTCCTCGAACGCGTTCGGATGATCCCTCGTTACGGCACCGGGGTGGAAGCGGGCTCTTTGATCCTGTTCAGGGTGCGCACGACATGGAGAAGTTCGCCCGTCCGATAGAAATCGACGGCGACCAGGTTGGGTATCATCCCGCGTTCCCGTTTGCACGCACGCGCTCTCTTCAGGAGAAAATCGTAGGCGTTGACGATCTCCGCGTTGCTCGGGAGCGGCGCCGGTGCCGTTTCGATCCAGTGATTCATCAGAAGAAGCGAGCCGCTCTTGCCGCCGCGATTCGGAGCATTCGAAAACTCCGAAGGATCCTTGAACCGGTAAGGCGTCTCTTGGAACACCTCGAACACCGGGTGGTACCACGGGACGCCTTCCGCATTGTTCTCCGCGAACACGAGCATGCGTTCGTCCCGTCCGATCATCTCGCGAAGCGTCGGCCACGGCGGCTTGACGCTCCCTTTGTAGACGAACTCCTCCAGCCCGCTCTTCGCGAAGCACGCTGCGACATCGGCCGGCGTGACCCCTTCATCCTGTATCACGATGATCAGGACCTCATTCGGGTTCACGATCAGAAAGTCACGCATCTCCTCCAGAGCGGTGACAAACCGCGTCTCGCCGAGTTCGCAGAATCCGTGGCACATATAGACATCGCGTTCCCCCTCCTTTTCGCCGATCAGCCGCTCACGGATCCGCATGGCGGCCTCGACACCCTCTTTGCCCAGCGCTTCCTCGTACTTCTGGCGCGCGTTCTCCTCGTTCTCAATCAGCGTCTTGACGCGGTCTCCCACGGGGGCGCCGTAGTGGACATCGACCAGGAAACCACGTACCCCGTCCTCGAGCTGTTCGCGGATGCCTCGTTCCTGATTTGGAAACATCCAATCCGGGATGTCCGCTGCGGACATCGAGTTGTGCGTTGTGGCGAATGCGACCTGGTTCAATCGCCGGTCGCACAGCTCCGGGTACCCGTTGCAGGCGTCGATCGACGGCGATGCCGCAACGGTCTCATCGCCGTGGTACGTCAGCCATAGAATTCCGGGACCGGCGATCAGAATCACCAACGCCCCAACGACAACCGCGGGCGGAACCGAGGTGTGCTCTTTCTTTTCCAGCACGGCAATCGCATGCTCGACGCGCGGGGTGAACCGCACCGCAGTCGTGAACACCTCCTGAATCCCGATGAAGAAAAGCACGCCGCCGATAACCGCCGCGAGCGCCACCATGGATAGCGTCGGATGGAACGAAACGGCGATCCCGGCCGCGATGAGCAGCAGCCCGCGAACGATCCCCCAACCGGCGTGGGGGTCCCGTTTCGCGACGCGGCCCCAAACCGCGCGCGCGAAGACTTCGAGATCAATCTTCTCCAGCAGCGAAGTGACGGCGGCGATGAGAACAATCCCGATACCGCCCAGAACGAGCATGCGGATGGCGAGAGGTCCGACAAATACCGGCCACAGACCACGAACGAGATCCGCGCCGGTCGGAGTTCGGGCCAGCAAGGCGACAGCGTAGCCGCCGAAATATGCCGCGCCGGCGACGAAGAAGGCCGTGATCGCGAGTCCGATACCGAACCGAAGCAAGTAGCGGTGCCTCCGGCGCGTAAGCAGCAATCCACAAGTGCCCAGCACGAGACCGCCTGCGAAAATCACGAACGCCCGGACACGCATCCGTTGCCCGATCCGCAACAGCGCGACAATGTGATCGGCGAGCGTCGAATGTTCCATGACCGTGATCGCAACCTGGATGCGCTCGGGCACCTTGTTTGCGATAGCCGGATACATGGAGAGCGCGTTTTTGACGATGAGACCGAGATCGGGAACCGAAAGCGTGAGGTCCCGTCCCGTCTGGGAAATCAGCGTCTCGTGGGCTTCCTTGGAAGCGCGTCTTGCCACGGAGCGAAACGGGGCGGACGAAACCACATACTCGACTGCGCCGAGCAGGACGGGGCGGTACGGGGTTACGTCGCGATACAATTCCACGATCTGATCGGCGATTTCTCTTGCCACGACTCGCGCGACCGCAGGCTGGGTCAAGCTATCAGCGACACGATTGGAGAACATCGTGGGGTTGAAGAGGACCCTCGAGCTGTACATATAAACAATGCCGATGACGAGCCCCGCAACGCAGAGCACGCCGCACAACCCGACTGCGATGCCGCGGATGTGTTTCATGACCAACCTGCTAGAACCCTACGCCGACCCCTGCGCTGATGAACGGAGTCCAATCCTCATAGGGCGACTTGTCGTCCTGCAGCACGTCGACCAGCACTTCCACGAACGCGGACGCGTTCCCGCCAATCGGCTGGACGATACCCCCGCCCAAGTAGAGGAATGGCACCCAGGATCGTTCCGACTCGACGTTGGAGGTCCTGTATTCATAGCTGATTTCGGCGAATTCCGCGTGCCCGTAGATCCTCGGTACAGGCTGAAAACGCGTGAAGACACTCCCGCCGTAATTACTCGACGTCAGCTCTTCCGAATACCGCTTGTCCTCGATGTATTCGTAACCGACCTTTCCACCCACGTGGAGCTTGGGGGTCAACTTGTAGCCGACGAAGGGCGAGATGCTGATGCGAAAGTAGTCGCCAAAGCTCAATCCCAACGTCCCACCGTAGTATACCCTCTTCGGGCCGGGCTGACTCGCCTGTGGTGGGGTGACAGGCGGGGGCGTGGTCTGCGGCGGCGGTGTCGTCTGCGGTGGCGTTACGACCGCCGCCGTGTCCGCCTGTTGCTTCACCGTGGTAGCCGTGGTGTCTGCCTGTTGCGCGAAAGCGCCAACCGCGATCAGGCTCAAAAGCGCGATAAGAATCGATAGTCTCATCATACAACCTCCTGTCAGACGATCGTGTCAGATCAGAGCAAGAGCGAACCTATGAAGTCATGTCATCTCTTTTTGTCCGACTACAGGGACTCGACCGGGGCGCGATCTATGATACGGACCCGATCCTACCCGGACGGCGGCCAGCCTTGAACTAGGAGATTTACCAGGTTCGCCCCTGAAAAACTACCAGGTTCTCGCCACTGGTCGCAAGGCCCCCGAGATCGCAGTTGCCCGCGCCCGGCCCCCGGTGTAGGCTCACCGCCATGCGGAAATGGTGTGCGCTGAGTCTCGTCCCTCTGATAATCGTCGCGACGTACGCGCTGGTCGCGGCCCGCGCCAAGACGGACACCGTGGTACTCAAGAACGGGGACCACCTGACGTGCGAGATCAAGAACCTGTCGAGGGGCAAGCTCGAAGCGCAAACCGACGCGATGGACAAGCTCTACATCGAGTGGGCCGACGTCGTTGCTCTCAGTTCGGCAGCCTACTTCCGCGTCGCGAAATCGGACGGGAGCCTCTACTTCGGTTCGCTCGAGGTCCGCGAATCCACAAACGAGCTCCGCGTGGTGAGCGATACGACGATCGCCATCATCCCCATGCTCTCCGCCGTTTCGATTACACCCATCGAAAAAACGTTCCTGTCGCGAAACAAGGGTAGCGCGAAGCTGGGATTCGGCTATTCGAAGTCTACCGACCTGGCCGAGCTGTACTTCAACGTCACCAACCGCTACCGGAGCCCGCGGACGATCGTCGACTTCGGCGCCAACATGACCGTAACCGAACAGGGCGGGGAGGATGGAACGAAACGGCGCGGCGGTGTTGGGCTCGCCTACTACTACATTTTCGCCCGGAGCGTGACCGCATCCGTCGGCGCCAAGGTGGAGCGGAACGACGAACTGAACGTGAGGAGGCGTTTCCTCGGGCGCGTGGCGGCCGGCTACAATCTGCTCGCCACGAACGAGAGCATGCTGGTGCTGGCCGCCGGTCTTGCGGTCAACTCCGAGCAGTCGTACGCAGATGAGGAAACGAACTCCAGTCTGGAAGCCGTGCTGCACGCGGACTACTCGCTTTTCCAGTACAATCTTCCCGAGACGGCCATCGACGTGGTTCTGGACGTCTACCCGAGTCTTACGGAACAAGGCCGGTACAGAGCGGATCTCACCCTGGACGTTCGCCGCGAAATCATCGACGATTTCTTTTTCGACCTCGAATTCTACGATCAGTACGACAACAAGCCCCCATCCGGAGAGCAGGCGATAAGCGACTACGGGATCAGGACGTCTCTGGGCTATTCCTGGAATTGACCCTCGCCTCGGTTCGAACTTCACAATAACCTGGTAATTTTTCAGGGCCGAACCTAGTAATTGTCCGAGTTCACACACCGCCGGGACCCGTCTAAGGTGAAGTCGAACTGCCACGCACCCGTCGGAGTAACTCACGGAGGGGGTTCGGCTTGACGCGCCTCCCCGAAAATTGCTACCATACCGGCGCCCAACGGCTTAGGAAGCCGACCAACGGGACCCGGGTCGGTCGCAGCGCATTCTAAACACGTGAGGAGTCTGTCCATGAAACTGACCGCCGTTCTCGAAGTGCGCGTACTTTCCGCGGTGCTGATCCTGCTCGCGGTGTTCGCCCTTTGTCCGCTCGGCGTCATGGCCCAGGACGAGGCGCCCGTTCCAGAAGAGAGAACCGCCGACGATGTCGACCAAATGACCAAGAACGTGTTTATCGGCGAGTTCGTTCCGGCGAAGGGATTCGACATCTTCAAGTCGGAACGCGGCAGTCTGAACTTCAGCTTCTACGGGCTGTTCCGTTACCTGAACCAGCTCCCCGGCGAACAGACGTTCATCGACCACCTCGGTCGGGAGCGCACCGTGAAAACCCGGCACGATCTCTACTGGCACCGCAGTATGGTTTGGCTGAGCGGATTCTTCGTCGACCCCAAGTTCCGGTACACTCTCACTATCTGGTCGCTCCCGACGACCCAGCAGGCTCTCGTATTCGGAATCCTGCGGTACACGGTGTCCGAGGCGCTCACTCTCGGCGGCGGCATCAGTCCCAACCTGACCTGCCGCTCGATGCAGGGCTCGTGGCCGTTCTGGGCCGGCTCCGACCGGCAGATGGGCGAGGAATCCCTCCGAGGCGGCTTCTCCTCGGGATTTTTCATCACCGGCTCTCCCGTCGACCGCTTCTACTACACCGCCTCGGTCACCACCAACTTGAGCCAGCTCGGCGTCACAGCCAGCAACGATACACGCGACATGGGCTACGGCGCGAGCGTATGGTGGATGCCCACTACGGACGAGTTCGGCCCCCGCGGCGGTTTCGGGGACTTGGAAAACCATCAACAGGTGGCCACCCGCTTCGGCGTGTCGGCGACTACAAGCCGCGAGAGCCGCTACGCCGCGCTGGACCAGCCCCCGAACGCCACGCAGATCCGGCTCTCGGACGGTATCTATCCGTTCGAGGCGGGGGCCCTGGCCGAGGGCGTGACGGTCCAGAGACTCCTGTACGAGGTTGTATCCTTCGATGCGGGCGCCAAGTACCGTGGATTCTCGTTTCAGGGCGAGTACACGGTACGGCAGCTCTCGGACTTCGAGGCCCTCGATGCTACGAGCGGGGAGGCTGTGCCTTCTCCCTCGGGCGCGATTGTGGACCACGGTTTCTTCGCAGAGGCAATGCACATGGTCGTTCCCAAGAAACTCGGCCTCTACGCCGCCGGCTCTTACCTCTTCGACGATTTCGAGAGGAACCCGTGGGAGTTGGGTGGGGGGGCAAGCTTCTACCCGTTTGGAAGCCGCAGCTGGCGGCTCAACATGCACATCATGCACATCGAGAAGAGTCCGGCGGGTTCGAATTTCGGATACTACACCGCCGGGCAAACCGGAACGATCTTCTCGCTCGGGACGGACATCCTGCTCTAGTCGGTGACGCCGGCGGGGCGAACACCGCGTGAAGGAGGCCGGAAAATGACCTATCTCTCTCGACATAAGCGAACCGCGTTGCTCGTAGCACTCGCTGTGGCAGTCTTCATGGTTGGCTTCGGGCGGGCTCCCGCAGCTGCGCAGTCCAAACGCGCCGAAGGCGAAGCGCCGCTTTTCCATGACAGCCACCTCCACCTGACGAATTACATCCAGGAAGGAACGGACATCCACGATTTCTTGAAGGTCATGGGAACGAAGGTGGGGCGGGCGGCGATATTCGGGATACCGCTCCAGCAGATGTGGGCATACGAGAACACCGGCGATTTCGCTCCCACGTACTACCTGCAGACCGACGCGCCGCTCTACTACTACTCCTTCACCGACGCGCACATCGCGATGGCCTACAAGTCGCTCTCGAAGGACGAGCAGGCCCGCTTCGATCCGATGATCACGGGATTCAATCCCGCCGACATGTACGCCGCCGACCACATCCGCCGGGTGCTCAAGACGTTTCCGGGAGTATTCTCGTGGATCGGCGAATTCACGATCCACAAGGAGTTCGTGTCCTCGAAGATCGCGGGAGAAACGGCGAGCCTCTTGAATCCGGCGCTCGACAGGATCTTCGCTTTCGCGGGCGAGGTCGGTCTCATCGTCCTTCTCCACAACGACGTCGATATGCCGTTCCCGAAACCGAACCAGGAGCCGTACCAGGTGATACAGCTCAGGGACCTCATCAAACGGCATCCGCAGACGAAGGTCATCTGGGCGCATGCAGGGCTCGGCCGCATCGTTCGCCCCATGAGCGACCAGCTCGGGATCATGGAGCGCGGCCTCACCAATCTTCCGAATTTCTATGTCGACCTTTCCTGGGACCAGGCGGCAAAGTACATCGTTTCGAGTCCCGAGGCGATCAAGGCGACGGCCGACCTCATCAACCGTTTTCCCGACCGTTTTCTTTTCGGCACCGATGAGGTCGCGCCGACCGAGCAAGCGAAGTATCTCAACGTCTACGAGCAGTACGCCCCCCTGCTGGCCGAGCTCACGCCGGAGGCGCGCGAGAAATTCCTCAAGGGGAATTACGAGCGGCTATTCGACGAGGCGAGGCACAACGTGAGGGCTTGGGAAAAAGCACACCTGGATTGAGGACGAGGGGCCGATCCACTGCGTCTCGAGACGGGTGAGCGACACACAAACCTACATGGAGGTGTTCGATGAGTCTGAAACCGCAGAGATTTTCCCGCCGAGCGGACGCCGGATGGCTTTTCGCGGCGATCTTGCTGCTGGCGTGTCTGGCGGTGATGCTCGCGCCGAGCGCCGGCCGGGCGCAGGCCTCGGAAACGCGCCTGCAGATCTACGGGCATGCGATGCTCGACATGGGATACCAGGCCAAGCAGAACGATCCGAACTGGTTCGACGTTATCCGGCCGACAAAGCTCCCGGCGTTCGAGAACGAGTTCGGCGAGGACGGACATTTCTTCTCGGGCGTTCGCCAGAGCCGTTTTGGCGTGAAGACCTTTACGCCGACGGATTTCGGCGAATTGAAGACGATTTTTGAATTCGAGCTCTTTGGCGTAGGCGCAGACGCGGGCCAAACGACATTCCGGCTCCGTCATGCGTACGGAGAACTGGGGCACATCGGCGCCGGTCAAACCTGGAGCCCGTTCATGGACATCGACGTGTTTCCGAACTCGCTCGAGTATTGGGGACCCAACGGCATGGTGTTCTTCCGCAACGTCCAGGTCCGGTGGATGCCGGTCCAAGGCGACACCCGTGTAACGGTTGCCCTCGAGCGGCCCGGTGCAAGCGGCGACGCGGGCGACTACTCCGATTACGCGCAGGTGACGGAAGGGATCAAGGGGCGTTTCCCGCTTCCCGACCTCTCGGCCGAGTACCGTGTCGGTCGGGATTGGGGTTACGTGGAACTTGCCGGGATAGTCCGCGAGATCAAATGGGATGACGTGATGGCGGACTCGCTCGAACTCGGGGGCGACGCCGTCGGTTGGGGCGTCAATCTGAGCTCGAACTTGAAGATCAAGAAGGACACCATCCGACTCCAAGCTGTCTATGGCGAAGGCATCGAGAACTACATGAACGACGCCACGGTGGACATCGGACTTTCGCCGAAAACGGGCAGCACGAGCGTGAGGACCCCGGTCCAAGGCGAGCCGCTTCCGATTCTCGGAATCGTCGCGTTCTACGACCGCACCTGGAACGACAAGTGGACGAGTTCGGCGGGCTATTCGCGTGTGGACATCGACAACACGCATGGCCAAACGGACGACGCGTTCAAGACGGGCGAGTACGCGCTCGTGAACCTGTTGTACTACCCGACGGCCAACGTCATGCTGGGCCCGGAGTTCCAGTGGGGCCGGCGGGAGAACTTCAGGGACGGATGGTCCGTCGTTGATTACCGTGTCCAGTTTTCGTTCAAGTACAACTTCTCGTACGAGTTGGGAGGTATCTAAATGAGAGCGTCTAATCGCAGATTCATGGGAACGGCATGGCTGTGCGTCATCGCCGCCGTGGCCGTGTTTTCGCTCGTGACCTCGAGCTCGTCGTGGGCGCAAAAGCCGGCGAAGCCGGCCGACATCGACGCGGCGCTCAAGGCGGCCTACGCGAAGTACAAGGACCTCAAGGAAGGCGCGAACGCCGACTACATTCCGGCGCTCGCCAAGGTCGATTCGAAGATCTTCGGGATCGCGGTCGTGACGGTCGACGGCAAGGTGTATACGGTCGGCGACATCCAGTCGGAAGTCTCGATCCAGTCGATCTCCAAGGTCTTCACCATGGCCAAGGTCATGGAAGACATGGGAACGCAGGCGATCGCCGACAACATGGGCGTCGATGCCACCGGCCAGGTGTTCAACTCGATCGTCGCGGTCGAGCAGTACAAAGGCGCGGAGATGAACGCGCTGGTGAACCCCGGTGCGATCACGGCGACGAGCATGATCAAGGGCGCCACCGCGGATGAGATCTGGGGGAAAATCATCGGTGCGTACAGTGATTTCGCGGGACGCCAGCTTTCAGTCAACCAGGAGGTCTACAAGTCCGAGGCCGAAACCAACCAGCGCAACCAAGCGATCTCGATGCTGATGTATGCCTACGGCCACATCAAGGATAACCCTCTCCAGGCGTGCGACATCTACACGAAGCAGTGCTCGGTGAACGTGAACGCGAAGGACCTCGCCATGATGGCGGCGACCCTCGCGAACGGCGGGAAAAACCCCGTCACCGGCAAGCAAGTGATGAAGGCCGAAAACGTCGCGGAGGTCCTCGCCGTGATGGCGACGGCGGGTCTCTACGATGATTCGGGCAAGTGGCTATTCACGACCGGGCTCCCCGCAAAGAGCGGTGTCGGCGGCGGCATCATCGCCGTCTCGCCCGGGAAGTTCGGCATCGCGGCGATCTCGCCGCCGCTCGACAAGGCGGG
>JBGSIK010000325.1:0-5064 GCA_041742575.1 Candidatus Krumholzibacteriia bacterium | reverse complement strand
CACCGACGCGCATGTCTTCCTGGGTGCCGTGATCGACGAGTCGCTTCCCGAGGACGAAGTGAGGATCACGGTCATCGCCACCGGCTTCCAGTCTGCCAAGAGGCAGATGAGGCCCGCGCAATCCGGGCAGTCGGTGTTTTCCTCGTTCGCAGCCTCGCCGGTGACGAAACTGGCGCCCGCTCCAGAGGTCGCGGCGGCCGCGAGAGAAATGGCCATCGCGGAAGCGGAGATCGATTTCGCCGAACTGCTGGCGCGGGACAAACGCTTGATCGAGCTCACCCCCGAGAGCGAAGAGGAGCCCCTGGTTCGGGCGCACGGGAGTGCGGGAAGCAAGGGGGGGCCGGAGCCGGCGTTCGATGTTCCCGACGGAGAAGAAGAGGACGAGACCATGGTGATGGACAATGGATCCATCCGGTCGTTCAGCAGCGACAGGTTCCGGGTCCCCACGTTCGTGCGCAAACAGATCGACTAGCCGGGAGGATCCGTGTCTTTCTGGACGAGGCTCCTCAAGGGAGCCAAGGGGGAGGACAGCTACCAGAAGGGGATCAGCCTCTTCAACGAGGGTAAATACGACCAGGCGGTAGATGTCCTCGAAGGAGTCATAGCAGAATCGAAAAGCCGGGGCAGCCCGATCGCGAAGCTGGGTGCTTTCTACGCGGCGGAAGCACACGCGAAGATAGGCATCGCGCGTTTCTATCGGGGCGAATTCTCCAAAGCCCAGGAGCAATTCGAGGCGGCGCTGGCGGAGAACTCGCACTATCCGGACCTTTACTACTACCTCGGAGTGGTTCACCACCACAGCGGCAACCTGGACAAAGCGATCGAAAACCTTCGCCGCGCGACTCAACTCAACGTGCAGTACGCGGAAGCGACCTGCTACTTGGGCATCGCGCTTCACGACGCCGGCTTCTTCGAACAGGCCGAGGAAGCGTTCTCGCGCGCGCTCGATCTGGCACGCAAAACGCCCAATCCGCTCAGCCGCATCCTGGTGGACAAGCTGGAGGGCAAGTCGTTCGATCTTCCCCTCGTCCGGGAGTTGCGCGCGATCGTGGTCGAGAACTCCGAGTTCGAAAACAACGTGAAGGAGGGCGCCAACGCCTTCAACAGGGGCGACTTCAGGCAGGCGGCCGAGTTGTTCTCGAGTGCCATCGGCAAAAAGCCGGGATATCCGGATCTCCACTGCAGACTCGGCATTGCGCTGTTGGAGTGTAATGAGATCGAGGAAGCCTGCGCGGCTTTCGAGAAGGCGGTCGAGCTCAACCCGGAGTACGTAGAGGCTATCTACTATCTGGGGGTCGCCCTCGCGTACCGTGGTGACCACCTCTCCAGCCAGCGTTGGCTCGAGAGGGCGGTCTCGATCAACTCCGGTTACGCCGACGTGCACTGCCAGCTCGGTCTGGTGCGACTTTCCCTGGGGGAACTGGAAGAAGCGCGGGCCTCCCTGCTGCGGGCCATCGAGATATCGCCGCATTATGCCAAGGCCCACTATCTATTGGGACTGGTCCTCCACGCGGCGGGGGACGGGGACGGCGCGGCCGGCGAGCTCAGGGAGGCGTTGCGCATCCAGCCGAACCTTTTCGCCGCCGGGATGGATGCCGGTTTGCACGCCATGTACGAACGGAAGTGGGAGGATGCCGAGCGAATATTCCAGCACCTGGCGGAATCGCAGCCGCGCCACGCGGACGTGCTGTGTATGCTGGGCGCGGCGTGCTTGGAGAGCGGCCGGCTCGAGGACGCGCACAGGCACCTGAGCGAGGCGCTCGAGCTGAATCCGGACTTCGTGGAAGCGAGAAAACGGCTGGCCCTGGTCTACTATCGGGAGGGCAATTACGACGCAGCCGAACGGCTGATCACGGACGCCGCCGACGGCCATCGTGATTACCCGGACCTGCGCAAGATCCTCGGCGACATTCGCCTCAAGAAGGGGGAACTCGCTCCCGCTGAAGACGCCTACCGCGAAAGCCTCAATCTCAATCCGGACTACGCCGACGCTGTATTTGGGATGGTGATCGCGCTTCGCCGCGAGGGCAGGGGGCGCGAGGCCGATCGAATTCTGCGGAGCTTCGTCGAGCGCCACCCTGCGAATCTGATGGCGCGCACCCTGCTCACGGTCGAGAAAATGAAATTACCCGACGCGTGACGGCCTCGCCGGGTAACAGCACATAAAAAAAGGATTCCCTAGGAAACGTAAACCGTAGAACACTTGGAACGAGGGTACAGGAAGAGGAAAATTGTCCCGGCTCTATACGGAGCTACGATTTCCCGAGAACCCTTTCAACCAGTAGTGTATCACCGCGGTGCGCGTTGTCAATACGCCGCGCCGCGTTATTTTCGGGCCGCGTCCGGCGCAGGCGGCTCGCTCATGCCGGCCCGCTCACCCGCAAGTCATTTTTCGAAAAACGATAATCATCGTCCTTTGATGTGACGGTTGAAGGTTGGTAGGTGCAGTCTATTTTGTCAATCGAAGGTCCGGCTCCTTCGAGGCGGGCGACACGGGTGGCATCTCGACCTCCGCGCATTCATCGCTTAGAATACCTGCGCCGGCGAACGTGGCGGAAAAGGAGTTGAGTGTGAGCCAACCGCGTGGACGCGGGCGGACCCTTGCCGATCGGTGTCAGTACCTGAAGGGCGTTGGACCCGTGCGGGCCGCCAGGCTCGCACGGCTTGGCATCGACAATGTAAACGACCTTATAACTCATTATCCCAGAAAATATTACGACCGGCGGCAGCTTCGGAAAATTGCCCAGCTGCAAGCCGGCGTGGACGACACCGTCCTGGCGCAAATTCTCGCGACCTCGCAGCGACTGACACGGCGGCGACAGTCGGTGGTGACGGCGGCGGTCGGCGACGAAACCGGCATCATCCAGGTGGTGTGGTTCAACCAACCGTACGTGATGCGGCTCCTGACAACGGGGAATCAGATCATACTGAATGGGCAACTGCGCTTTTACGCCGGCCAGCGCCAGATCGTGAATCCAGAATTCGAGGTGCTCGGCGACGAACTCGATCAGGAACTGCTGGGAGCGGGGCGCATCGTCCCCGTCTACCGGTCGACCGACGGCGTGTCACAGCGGTTCTTGCGCTCGCTCATCGCCCGCACGCTCGATTCGTATCGGGACGCCGTGGACGAAAACCTTCCCCAAGCCGTGCTTTCGTCGACGGAGGGGCCGTCACGCTACGATGCGATCCGTGCCATGCACTTCCCCGATGATGACGCGGCTTTCCGGCGAGCCCAAGACCGGCTGAAGCTGGAGGAGCTGTTCTACGTGCAATTGCTCTTCTCGCTCCAGCGGATACGGCGAAGCGAGGACCCGCATCGGCCTTCTCTCGCCGTGGCCTTCTCGCTGGAGCGGTCGTTCCTCTCCGGGTTGCCTTTTTCGCTTACGCGAGCGCAGGGGCGAGTTCTGGAGGAGATCCACGCCGATCTCCTTTCCCGGCGCGGGTTGAACCGGCTGCTCCAGGGCGATGTCGGATCCGGAAAGACCGTGGTAGCGGGGGCGACACTGCTCGCCGGCGTCGAGGGCGGATACCAAGCCGCGATGATGGTGCCCACGGAAATTCTGGCGGCCCAGCATTTCGCCACCCTCACGGGGCCGTTCGAACGACTCGGCGTGCGCACGGAGCTGCTCATTGGATCGCAGAAGGCTGCGGAGAAGCGCCGGATTCAACGTGGTCTTGCGGACGGGTCCGTGCGGGTGGTGCTGGGAACGCACGCGCTCATCCAGTCCGGAGTGGAGTTCCGGAACCTGGGTGTGGTGGTGATCGACGAGCAGCATCGTTTCGGCGTGCGCCAGCGCGCGGCCCTGATGCGAAAAGAAATGGTGCCGCACATGCTGGTCATGACCGCCACACCGATACCGCGGTCACTCGCGCTCACCGCGTACGCCGATCTCGATCTTTCCGTGATCGACGAGATGCCGGCCACACGCGCGGCAGTAAAAACGCACCTGGTGGCGCCGGAGAAACGCGAGGCCATGTACAGCTTCGTGAGGGACGAGTGCGGCCGGGGCAACCGCGCCTACTTTCTCTACCCGCTCATCGAGGAGACGGAGAAACAGGATCTCGAGGCTGCGGTGAGCGCGTTCGATGATCTCTCCGCGGGGACGTTCGACGGCGTCCCCATGGGGTTGATGCATGGGCGTTTGGGGATGCCGGAGAAAGAAGAGGTGATGGGGCGGTTCTCGCGCGGCGACGTTCACATCCTGGTCACCACCACCGTGGTGGAAGTCGGCGTGCACGTTCCCGATGCCACCATCATCGTGGTCCATCATCCCGAGCGCTTCGGGTTATCGCAGCTCCACCAACTCCGCGGCCGCGTCGGCCGCGGCGGCCGGCCCGGATACTGCTTCCTGCTACTCGGTGAAGGTATCTCGGTGGAGGCGAGGGAACGGTTGGAAGTCCTGGTGCGGGAATCGGACGGCTTCAAGATCGCCGAGGAGGATCTGCGCATCCGCGGGCCGGGCGAGTTTCTGGGAGTACGTCAACACGGAGTGCCTGGCTTCAAGCTGGCGAATCCGATACGGGACCGCCGCCTGGTAGAGGCCGCAAGCCGCGGGGTCAAGGCGCTGCTGGAAACGGATCCCCGCCTCGCCACGCCGGACGGAGTGCGGTGCCGGGGACACCTGGCAACGATCGTCGACGACGAGGCCATCGCGCAGGTCGTCGGGTAGCGTTTTCGCTGTGGAGCGGGTGACCATTGACCCTCCCGGCGGGGTTGGGCCAAATCGCCCACGCGGGCCCAAGTCACGTGCGGCAGCCAAGCTGGCCCCGGCAGCTTGGCTTGATAGTTGCTTAATCGCTCCGTGTTGGCGGTGTCCGGTCGGACACCGACTGAACGCGTTGCGTTTTTGCGGCGATTTGCCGATTTTACCCGAAGGGGTGGTGCCCAAGATGATCATCCAGTGTCAGGGGTGCGCCGCGAAGTACTTCCTGCCTGAGGACAAAGTCCCGCTCAAACCCATCAAGGTCCGCTGCCCGAAGTGTTCGGCGGTGTTCACGTTGCTGCCGAGGTCGGAACCCGCGGCGGCTGGGCGCGGCGGCCGGGCGCCGGAGGTGTCTGTGACG
>JBGSIK010000324.1:0-3833 GCA_041742575.1 Candidatus Krumholzibacteriia bacterium | reverse complement strand
CGTGAGAAGCGCGCCGCCGAGCGTGTACGAAAGCCCGTCGGCGTACTCGACCGCATTCGGCGCGAAGACGTAGGAAGCGCAGAGCGCCAGGTCCACCGTGCGGCCTACGGGGTAGGCCCACTCCAGGCCGAGGATATAACCCAGCTTGCGCTTCAGGAAATCGTAGTCGTACGTGAGCCCTTCGAAAGTCTCTTTTCCGTCGGGCACGAAAACGTTCACTCCCAGGGCGAGCTTGAGGGCGCGGCCGTGCCTGGACCAGAGATACGGTTTTACGAGGATGCCGAAATTCGCCATCTGGAAAGAGGCGTCCACCGCGTCGCCTTGAGCACCGGCGTAGTCTTCCCACTCGCCGGTGCTCAGGCGCACGTATCCACCATTCAGCGCCAGGCCGAGTCGCCGGATTACCCGCCACTCGAAGTCGGCGCCGAGCGCGATTCCTCCCGAGAATTGATCGACGCCGGGCGCGTAGCGGTGCTGGGCCCAATCTCCAACCGGCTGAAAGTATCCTGCGGTGACGCCAAAAGAGACATCAGCCGCGGGCGCGCGGGCGGCGCCGGCCAGTGCGAGCACGCATGCGGCGATCGCGAGAAGGAGCGCTTTCCTGCCGGTCAGTTTCACGGCGTTCCTCCCGTCGTTCCCGATGCCGCGAGCGAGTCGGCCGTGACCGTCCACGACCGCGGACCGCCGGACGCCGTCGTGGTTTCGCATTCGAACGTCACCCAGTCGCAGCCGGTCGATTCCGGTTCGTAGGGCGCGATCACGAAAGACCTTTCCACGGACCCTTCGACCCCCTGGCCCGGGGCGTAGAACACTTTCGCGACCACCGTCGAGTAACCTTCTTTCTCGAATGTGGCCCCCGAGCCCGGGGAGATGTAGAGAAACGGTTCGCCGTCCACGATGATGTGAACGTAGTGCTCGGTCTCATTGATGACCGTCAGCCTGGCGATGTCCGCGCCGATCGACATGTCGACGGCGAGCAGCAACAGGAGCAGCAACGCCGCCATGCGCGCGGCAAACTTCATTGGAACACCCGTTGCGAGTAAATGAACGTGTTCCCGCCCGCGGTCCAGTGTGTGTACGCGATCCGCTTGCCGTTCGGGGACCAGCAGGGGAAGTTCTGGTGGAGACCGTCGGTCGCGCTGGTGACCAATGTGGCCATACCCGCCCCGTCGCTACGCGCGAAGGCTACGTTCCACCGGGCCTGCGGGACTGTCTCGCTGTTGTTTTGAATGTACGCGACGTTTTCGTAATTGGCGCTCCCGACGCGCACGCGTGCCCACGACGGATGCTGCTCCTGGGCTCCCTCGAAGGACAGCTGTGTAATGACTTTGTCCGACAGCCGGATCTTGAAAATGGACTGGTTCTGCGATGCCCGGACCGACGCGTATGCGATGTAGAGGTCATCGGGCGACCAGGTCGGGTACTCGTTCAGATAAGCGTCGTCCGTCACCCGCGTCCATGCCCCTCCGGAGGGCGGCACGTAAAAAACCTCCGCGTTACCGGCGTCCCAGTCGGAGGAGAAGGCGATCTTGCTGCCGTCGTGCGACCACTCGGGGAACCACTCTGTGTGGGACTGGTCGACCGCGATCTGAAACGGCGTGTATGGGGGGTTTCCGGATATGTCAACGCCCCAGATGTCGAAGGTTCCGAGAGCATCGGATTGAAAGACGAGAGAATCGCCGCTCGGCGACCAACTGGGCGACTGGCTGTAGATAGCTCCCGTATTTGAAAAGGTCGTGATCCGCGTGGCGGCGCCGTCGGTTTCAGTCGCGGACTTGATCCAGATCTCTTCTCCCAGCCCTTCGCGATCGGACACGTACGCGATCATGGTGCCGTCGGGCGAGAATGCCGGGCTGTGGTTAACATACTGGTCGGTCGTGATCGCGAAGATCTGGGGCAAATCCGTGGTGGTGTCGGGGCTGTTGGATACAGCCGACCAGTTCGGCGTTTCGTCCGCGGCCCTGATCGCGAAATGGTAGGTCTCGTTCGAGGAGAGCCCGGACACCAGATGCGTCTCCGGCGAGCCGGCTGCCTTGGGAGTCGGCACCCCCGTAGCCACCGTGGCCGACGACCAGTTCCCGGCGGTTATCTCGGAGAGCGAGTAACGGATCTGATAGGACCTCGCCGTCCCGGTCGTGGTGTCGTCTCCGGTCGCCGTCCAACTCAGCGTAACGGAGACATCCGTTCGGTCGATGCAGGTGAGGTCCGTGATCGCCGCGGGGGCGAGGGTGTCCGTCGTCGGCGTCACGCCGTCGTCGCCTCCACAGGCGATGAGTGCCGCCAGGAACAGAATGGTCAACAAGGCCGTGATGCGGAAAGGTCTCGACATGGGAGTATCCTCCATCTCCTGCTGCGAGGCGTGGCATAACGGAGGGCCGGTCCCCCGTCCCGGCTTCGTCGGGGGACAGGGTGCGGCAAGCGAGAGGCTTCTTTGCGGCAGGTGCGGTTTTCGGTGGGACGTTCGCTCCCGTTGTGCCCACTTCAATGGGCCGGTGAAACGGTCTGCAGCGCAAGCAGGAAGACAGCAAACCGCTTCACGTCCGCTTGCCGACCATCGTGGGTCCCGACCTTCTGTCCCGAATAGACTGCAAGTATATCCCGCGGGTCAATCGGGAATATATGATGCCATTGCATCATGTTGCCGGTCGGACACGACAGAGGACTCGCGCGGGCGATGTGCGCAAACGAAACGGCCGGACTGAGTGTCCGGCCGTTTCCTTCCCTTGGCGAGGGGACAAGACTGAGTGGCTCCCCCCAGAGCGTGGTCATGCCGTCACTGGATCCTCCCCGTACTCATTCGTGCCGGCCGTCCCCTTGACGAACAGCAGAATGAGGCCGAGATAGATGTTGTACAGCGGAATGCAGAGGAGCCAGTAATGCCAACTCGGCTTATTGAGGTCGTGCAGACGCTTGACCACCAAGAACGCCTGGACGATCGCGGCGGCGACGCCGACCACGAAGCCCAAGCTGCCGGCGGCTTCGGTGCTCGAGCCGGTCATGCCCATGGCGAAGCCGATCATGAAAGCCACGGCGTAGGCCACGATGGCGATGATCAGGCTGGTGACGAAATACTTCTGGCGGTTGATGCGACCCTTCATGGAAAACAGGTCCTTCATGACGCCTCCTTCTAGTCTCGCTCACTCGCGAGAGAACGCCTCGGTCTGCAACTCGATCTCTCAAATTGCAAAAGACCTCACCAACGGCGGAGCCGCGGCAAAATGGGCGGAGAATCCAGCCGTTGCGCCGCGGCTAGCGCCGTCGGATTAGGCGAGTTACTGAATCTCGATCCGTTTATTTGACGGTCGACGGAGGCAGGCGCAAGTATCACGCCAATATTCTGGGCCAAACGGCGGTAGGGTAGGTAGCAGCACGCGGGTCCTGTCGTGGTCGGGGGCGGTCGGCCACATTGGGTCGAGCGGGCCGTTTCGCGGCGAGCAATAATGAGAGGGTCCATGTGCGAGCCGCGAACCTGCGCAGCGTCCCACGCCTACCAACATTCTGCGTGGGGCGAGGCGACCGTCGTGCACGGAACCGCTACATGCACAGTCGGCCGTAGGGAGCCGTGCCCGAGCGACCCGATATGGCCGACCGCCCCCAGCCCACGAGCACTCCGGGTGATCGGCGACAGGACCCGCGCGGGCTGCTAAAGCAGCGCTCGGTGGATGAGGGCTAGCGGTCGCCGTCGAGGAGGTTGCCGAGGTGGCCGAGGATCGAGCTGCAGGCTTGATCTCACGCGAGGACCAGCAGCGAACACTTAGTGCCCTGCAGAAGCGCGAGGATGCAGCCAGGCGGCAGATCGCAACCGAGTCCCAACGAGGACGCACGGCGGTGCC
>JBGSIK010000323.1:0-2829 GCA_041742575.1 Candidatus Krumholzibacteriia bacterium | reverse complement strand
GGACCGGGAGGGCAAGGAGGTCCGTCGTCTCCTCGAGGATCGCGGCATCGCCTGCCAGGGCCTCGTAAGCGCCCCAGGGCGCGCGACCACGGAAAAGGTCCGGATCATCGCGCGGAACCAGCAGGTCGTTCGCGCGGATTTCGAGGCGGACGAGGAGTTGCCGGGCGAAGTGGCGGAACGGCTGTTCGAGCTGGCGCGGGCAAGCTCCTCGCAATCCGATGTGTTGTTGGTGTCGGATTACGGGAAAGGCGTGGTCGTCGAAAGCCACGTGCGCGAGGTCATCGGGACCTGGCGGAGGGCAGGGAAGCCGGTGCTCGTGGATCCCCACGTGGGTCACTTTCCGTGGTACCGGCGTGCGACCGTGATCACTCCCAACGTGAAACAGGCGCTTCACGGTGCCTCCCTGCCGCCGGGCACGAAGCGGATCACGTCGGCCGACGCTTTCCGCATCCGGGCCGAGCTCGAGCTGGATGCGCTGCTCATCACGCGGGGCGAAGACGGGATGAGCCTTTATACGTTGAACGGGGACGGCACGCAACGGGAGGTGCACGTGCCGGCTGTGGCGCGGGACGTGTACGACGTCACCGGCGCCGGCGATACCGTGATCAGCGTCATGGCCGCCGGTGTGGGGTGTGGGGCGGATCTCGTGGAAGCGGTCGTCATGGCCAACCGAGCGGCCGGCGAAGTGGTCAAGGAGGTCGGCACCTCGACCATCACGGTGGATGCGCTGGTATCTGCTTTTAAACGAGCGGATTAGCATGGGCTCTTCAAGCTATGGATAAGGTAGTCATCGCCGCCCACGACCTGGAAGCCTGGGCCGATGACTTGCGGGGCGCCGGCAAGACCATCGTGTTCACGAATGGGTGTTTCGACTTGCTTCATTCGGGACACGTGGCGTTGCTCGAAGGAGCGGGTGGAATGGGGGACGTGCTGATCGTAGGGATCAACAGCGACGCCTCGGTGCGCCGGCTCAAAGGCGAGTTCCGTCCGGTGTATCCGGAGGCGGAACGCGCCGAGATGCTTTCTGCGCTGCGCTGGGTCGATTACGTCACGGTTTTTGACGAAGACACGCCCATGGAAACGATCCGAAAGATCCGGCCGGACGTGCTGGTCAAAGGGGCAGAGTACGGCGCCGGCAGCATCGTCGGTGAAGAATTCGTCGTCGGTTACGGAGGGCTCGTCGAGCGGTTCCCGATGGTGCCGGGCTACGCGACGAGTGAAATCATTCGGAGAATAGGCGGGGACGCGTAGTTCCGCCGCACGCGCGAGCGCGTTGAGAAAGGACGTCATTGGTATGGCGAGAAAACGGATCCTGATCATGGGAGCGGCCGGCAGGGATTTTCACAATTTCAACGTGGTGTATCGCGGCCGCAAAGACACCGAGGTCGTCGCGTTCTCGGCGGCACAGATACCGGACATCGGGGGACGGGTCTACCCGCCCAGCCTTGCGGGCGACCTTTACCCCAACGGGATCCCGATCATTCCCGAGGGAGACGTCGGACAGTTCGTCGTGGAGAAGAGCATCGACGCGGTGGTTTTCTCGTACAGCGACGTTTCCTACAACTACGTGATGCAGCGGGCCGCGCGTGTGAACTCGGCCGGCGCGGACTTCATTCTGCTCGGCGGAGAGAAAACGATGCTGGGAAGCACGAAGCCGGTGGTGTCCGTGTGTGCGGTGCGGACGGGGGCGGGCAAGAGCCAGACCACTCGGAAGGTCGCGAGCCTCCTGCGCGAGCGCGGCTATCGTGTGGTCGTCATCCGCCATCCGATGCCCTACGGCGACCTGGCGGCCCAGGTCGTCCAGCGCTTCGCCACGTTCGAGGACATGGACCGGCATCGCTGCACGATCGAGGAGCGGGAAGAATACGAGCATCACGTCATGAACGGCAGCGTCGTGTACGCCGGCGTCGACTATGCCGCCATCCTGGCGCAGGCGGAGAAGGAAGCGGACATCGTGCTTTGGGATGGCGGGAACAACGACTTGCCGTTCTACAAACCCGACTTGCACATCACCGTTGTCGATCCGCACCGCGCCGGCCACGAAATCGGGTACTATCCCGGCGAAACGAATCTCTACCTGGCCGACGTGATCGTGGTCAACAAGGTCGACTCGGCCCCGCAATCCGGCATCGACACCGTTCTGGCGAATGTGAAATCGCGCAATCCGCATGCCCGCGTGATCATGGCCGAGTCCCGGCTCACGGTCGATGGCAACGGGACCAAGGTCGCCGGGAAGCGCGTGCTTTGCGTCGAGGACGGTCCCACGCTCACGCATGGCGAGATGAAGTACGGCGCCGCGGTGGTGCTGGCGAAACGGTTGGGTGCGGCGACACTCGTCGATCCCAGACCCTGGGCGGTCGGGCGCATCCGGGAAACGTTCGCGATCTATCCCGGTATCGGAAGCCTCCTCCCGGCGATGGGGTACGGCGACGAGCAGGTGGCGGATCTGGAGAAGACCATCAATGCAACCGATTGCGACCTGGTCCTGATCGGCACACCGATCGACCTGCAGCGGTTGGTCAAGATCAACAAACCGGTTCTCCGTGTGGAGTACAGCCTGGAAGAGCGGGGTCCGCTACATCTATCGAGCGTGCTCGAGGATTTCGCGCGCGAGTTCCCGTCGGGTTGACGCGGTTCGAACGGCGGTCGAGAAAAGGGGTATGCGATGAAGATCCATGAGTACCAGGCCAAAAAGCTGTTCGCGGCGGCGGGGATTCCGATACCGCCCGGCAAGATCGCGACAACGCCCCAGGAGGCGGGCCGCATCGCCGGCGAGATCGGGAAACAGGTGGTGGTCAAGGCGCAAGTGCTCGTTGGAGGGCGCGGGAA
>JBGSIK010000322.1:0-11163 GCA_041742575.1 Candidatus Krumholzibacteriia bacterium | reverse complement strand
GCGATCAAGCAGGGATTCATGGCGCAGATGCCGATTCTGCGCGAAATGCAGACGCGCTATCCGAAGGACAAGGAGATGTTGTTCGGGATCGGGGATGCCTACTTTCACACCTACCAATACGACAGCGCGCTCGTTTACTTCGACAAGGTTCTCCAGCTCGACCCGGGTTTCGAACGTGCGCTGCAGCACATCACGTGGGCGTATCTCCGGGCGGGCCAAATGGAAAAAGGATACGAAGCGGCGCGGCGGTGGGTGGATGTGACCGGGTCGTGGGAGGCGTATAGCTACCTGGGCTCGGCGGCGCAGGAACTGGGTAAGATGGAGGAAGCGATGGCGCACTACAAGCGCTTCAGCGACCTCCACAAGTCCGATCCGCAAAGTGCATACGCAAGCGTTCAAATAGCGGCGGTGTATCTCAGAACGGGACGGACCCAGCAAGCGATCGGCGAACTGGAACGCGTGCTCGCAGCGGGTGACAAATTGCCCACGAAAGAGTTGGTGGTCGCAAGCCAGGCGCTGGCGGGGGAGGTGTTGCCGTACCTGGGGCGTTATCACGAAGCGCTGAAAATGGTGGATCAAGGCGTCGAAGAAATGCGTGCGTCGGGCGACACGACGGCGCTCATGGACGTGTTTGCGGCCAAGGCATCGTTGATGTTCTGGGCGCAAAGCGGCCAAGGGGACTGGAAGCTGGGAGATAAACATTGGGAGACAATGGAAGCGACCTTCGTCTACCCGGACCACGTGAAGTCATCGAACTACTGGCAAAACCTGGCCGCCTTCAACATGATGGCGGGGCGCGTGGAGGAGGGTCGGCGGATCCTCACTGCACATCGGGTGGACAAAGTGGTGCTGACGGTTTTCGATGCGTTCGCGCGATCCGTCCAAGGCGACTGCGACGGCGCCCAGGCGATCATGGATTCCCTGGTAACGAAACGAATCTTGAACCCTGAGTCGTCGGCGGGCGTGCGTTTCCGAATCGGCATGTGCCACGTGGCGAATGGATCGTATCGTTCGGCAATCGAGAACTTCGACAGGATCGTGGATCCGGCAAACTTCAATATTCACAACGCTCCTTTGATCCCGAAGAGCTATTACCAGCTCGGCCGGGCCTACGAAGCGCTTGGAAACGCCGAGCTGGCGAGGAAGAACTACGAGCGGTTCCTCGACATATGGAAGAACGCCGACGCGGACCAACGCGAAAAGGCGGATGCCGTGTCTCGTTTGGCCGTTCTGAGAGCCACCGGTTCTTGACATCTACTCTGCGGATCCATTGCCGATGCGAGATGAAACTTGGCAAGCCGCGGCGAGCTGCGGTTTGCCTGAGCGGGGGCCGGTGGTCCTCGCCTTCCGGGCGCTGATGTCGATCGCAGGGAATTCTCCGGGAGAATACAAATGCGACTTGTTCCGATCGGACTGGTCATGGCCGCGGGTCTGACGTTGGGAGTGTTCTCGACCGCGAGCGCAGCGAATGGTTGGGGGGGAGAGCCCGCTACAGACCTCGTCTTCTACAACGGCGTCATATACAGCATGGATATGACGTCCACCACCCCTGCGGCGGTGGCCGTGTCCGGCGGTCGCATCGTGTGGTCCGGCGATCTCGCCGGCGCGGAGCGGCTGGCCGGTCCCGACACGCGGTGGATCGACCTCGAGGGGAAAACGATGTTGCCGGGGCTCGTGGACGCGCACGGCCACTTGATGAGTCTGGGGAGGTCCCTCGCACAGCTTCAGCTCGAGGGCACTACGTCGCCGGCGCAGGTGCGGGAAATGGTACTGGAGGCCGCGAAGCACGCGCCCGCGGGAAGCTGGATACAGGGCCGCGGATGGGACCAGAATGACTGGGACCTCCGGGAATTCCCCACGTGGCGGGACCTGGAGGGAATCGAAGACCACGCGGTCTACCTCCGCCGTGTGGACGGTCACGCGGTATGGGTGAACCGAAAAGCGCTCGAGCTGTGCGGGGTGACGCGGGACACGGCGGATCCGGAGGGGGGGCACATCGTCCGCGGCCCGGACGGAGATCCCACAGGTATCCTCATCGACAACGCTGCCGACCTGGTGTCGGTCCAGATACCGGACCCGACGCCCTATGAGCTCGACCGGTGGCTTTCGAGTGCGATACGGCACTGCAACTGCGTGGGGCTGGTCGGTATGCACGACGCCGGCACGACCGCAGATGTACTCGAGTCTCTAAACCGGATCGCCCGCCGAGGCGAACTCACACTGCACGTGTACTGCATGCTCTCCTCCGAAAAGAAGGACCTCGGTTTTCTCACAGCAGAGCTCGAGCGCGGGCCGCACGTGGAAGCGGACGGTATGGTTGTGGTGCGCGCGATCAAGCTCTATGCCGACGGCGCGCTGGGATCGCGCGGTGCCGCGCTGCTCGAAGCTTATTCGGACGACCCCGGGAACCTGGGCCTTCAGATCGACAGCAAGGAGAAACTGGAGACGATCTCGAGGCAGGCGTTGGAGAGAGGTTTTCAGGTTTGTACACACGCTATCGGCGACCGCGGCAACCGTGTCATTCTCGATGTCTACGAGTTGCTCCTGCCGGCAAACGCCGGCGCGGAACGGCGGTTCCGTGTCGAACACTGTCAGATCGTTTCTCCCCAGGACATCCCGCGTTTCCACAAGCTGGGTGTGATTCCATCGATGCAGCCGACGCACGCCACGTCCGACATGTATTGGGCAGAAGCACGGGTGGGGAAAGAACGCATCAAGGGCGCCTACGCGTGGCGAAAGTTTCTCGACGCGGGCAACCGGCTCCTGCTGGGATCGGACTTCCCGGTGGAGTCACCGAATCCGCTGTGGGGAATCTACGCCGCCGTCACGCGCCAGGATCACGATGGGTGGCCGGACGGGGGGTGGTATCCCGAGGAGCGCATGACGGTAAAGGAAGCCGTTGGCGGATTCACGGTCGACGCCGCGTACGGCGAGTTTGCCGAGGACGACAGGGGAACGATCGAGATGGGCAAACGCGCCGATTTCACCGTGATCGACCGCGACATCTTTCGTGTTCCGCCCTCTGAAATACTGGAGGCGCGCGTGACCCTCACGGTCGTGGGCGGTCGTCTGGTCTACGAGCGTGAGGCCACACTCTCGCGTCCACCCAGGCCGACGCGTTAGCGGGGCAACTTCTTCAACAATTGGCGGTCGACAATCTTGCCGACGGGATAAACGCCGATGCGGTCGTCCCAATATGGGGAGTGCTGGTAGAGCCAGTGACGGATTCGCCCCGGGCTGCGGGCGAACTCCTCGTCGGAGGCCTTGAGCGCTTCCAGTTCCTGCCGGAGGTCCGGGTCTTCCGCCAGCATCCGGCGGGCCAGTTCCTCCAACACGTACGGTTCGATGTACTCCTTCTGTTCGAAGATCGAATCGAAAAAACCCCACTGCAGGAAGGAATCCGGACCGTCCGGCTCCAGCGCGTGCGCGGCGACACGCGCGGCCCGCTGGTTCATATCCACGACCGCGGAGCCTGCCGGGTACGACCGTTTTTCCGTGATCTCCCGGCTCTTGAAAGTCACAGGGAACCTCCCCTCGTGAGGTGAATCGGGCCAGTCGGGTTCATCCAACCGCCAGGAGACCACTTCGATGTCGCAATCCGAGCGCAAACGCTCGGTTTTGACACCGTGCAGCGTCAGCCTGTCGATCACGTCTTTCCACTCCGCAGGGACGACGTACGCCTCCGGCAGAGTCACTGCCTCAACAGCTTCGAGACGGTTGAACATGGGAATGTGCATTGTGACCGGGCGGTCGCTGAAGCGGTGCCACTTCCCGCCGGTCAGGTCGCTCTCCACCACCTCGTACTCGTAGCCGAGGAAGTCGATCATCACGCTGTCCGGGGTAGAGCGGAAGTTGAGCGGAAAAGAAGCGGCGCGTAGCTCCGGGGAGGCCGTGCGGGCGTCGGCATCCCGGATCAGATTGCGCACGAGTTCATGTTCCTCGTTCAAGATCTCCAACGCGTGTTCGAGCGTGGCGTATGTTCCCTCGACGCGCGTCTTGTAGTCCTTGAACATGTGGGTTTCGATCAGAATCGCCGGCCGGTTCTGTATGGCTGCGTAGCCAGTTGAAAAACGTGGTGGGGAAGCCCAGCAGACAATTCCACTCGTGGGCTCGTTGTGGGTTCGATACGAGTTGTAGCGAATGATGGGCCGGCCGGCGGCCGCCATCCGGTCCGTGAGGGGCCCGAGGAAGCGCGCGTTTATCCACTGCGTGAGCTGGGCATCCATGCTGCCGAGGTTTTCCATGGCGTACGTCACCACATACTGGTAGTCGGCGCCGTCGGTCACGTGGCAGTCGACGAGCAGCTCGGGTAACCACCGGGTGTAGAGTCGCAACCAGTCCTGCATCTCGGGGGCGTCGGCTTTGAGGTAGTCGCGATTGAGGTTGAGCCCCCGTGCCGTAGTCCGCCATCCCGTTTCCTCCGGACCGTTCTGGTTCGCCCGGTTGTAGGGGCTCGTGCGCTCGTGTCCGTCCACGTTGAAGATCGGCATGAAGAGTATGGTCACATGGTCGAGGAGCGCGGCGCGCGTCTTGTGGATCGCGATGTCGCGGATCAGCATCAGACCGGCATCCTTGCCGTCGATTTCGCCCGCGTGGATCCCGGCCTGGATGAGTACGACCACGTTGTCGGACCTGCTCCTCCGGACTTCTTCGGGCGTTTTGTGCCCGTTCTTGTCGCACACGAGAAGCGCCAGGTCGCGGCCCTGCGGACTGGTTCCGAAGGTAGTGTAGTGCACCCACGGCGACGCGTCGGCCAAGCGCCGGCAGTACGCTATCGTTTCGGCGTAGTCGGGTGTCCGGACCCCGCCCGATTTCTCGAACGCGGTGGTCCAGTCCTGGCCCGGCGAGGGAGTCGCGAGCACGAACCAGGCGGTGAGATAGAGAGAGAGCATTTCTCCTCCTGACGTCGGATGTGAGCCCAAGGAAAGGCGGCCGGGAGATTATACCTAAGGGGCCGGATCGTGTAAATGCCCTTGTGACATACGCTTGAGTGTATTATCATTGGATTGGTACGAAGCGGCGGTCAGCCGGCGCTTCCGGGCGCGGAAACGCCGGCCGATGGGGGAACGCTCCCCGTGCGACCGTTGATCAAACCGGCCATTTCGCCGACCGGAGGGAGCATGCACATGGGATGCGCGACCAAGGCGTTCGCCGCCGGTGTGGTGGCCGCGCACCTGACGGTGGGGATGACGGCGGCAAGAACGTGGCATGTGACGGTGGATGGCACCGGAGACGTGCCGACGATCCAAACCGCGATCGATTCCGCGACCTCCGGCGACGAAATCATAGTGGGCCCAGGGACTTACACCTGGGCGAACCAGGGTTCGGGCACGGAGTACGGATTGATCCGGTTCTTGCGGGGCCGAAACGGGATCACGCTGCGGAGTGAGGCCGGAGCGGCGGCGACGGTGCTGGATGCGCAGCAGCAAGGCCGCGTGATCTACCTGCAGGGATACAATACCGTCGCCATCGAGGGATTTACGATCACGGGCGGGAAGGCCCCGTTGTTCGGCGATCTTCAGGGCGGCGGGATCATCGCCCATTTGTGTCCCGCGGTCTTCAGGGACTGCGTCATCAAGGGGAACTCGGCGGGCAGGGGTGGCGGGCTGTGGTGCGGGGGCTGGAGCAGCATGCAGTTCCTCCAGTGCACATTCGTGGGAAACTGGGCCGACCACGGCGCCGGGATGTATTTTATCAACAGCGTTCCCAGCCCGTACATCTACGGGACCGTCATCCAAACGAACATCGCGGCCGTTCGTGGCGGAGGGGTTTACGCTTATAACAACGCGCTGACGTTCGAGAGTTCGGTGCTGGCGGGAAACTTCGCGGGCGAGGACGGAGGAGGCTTGTACGCGAACGCGATTCACCCCTCCTCGATGACACGGTGCACGGTGTCGGAGAACAAAGCTGAAATTGCCGGCGGCGGCATCTACATGTCGGCGTCGTCGGATCTGACGCTCACCGGGTCGATCGTGGCGTTCAGCGGCGAGGGGGAAGGGTTGTCGGTGAGTGCGGCGGCCCCGCTGACGATCGGCTGCACCGACATCTACGGAAACGCGGGTGGAGACGCGGTTCCGGCGCACGCGGTCGATGCCGGCGGCAACTTCTCACTTGATCCGAGGTTCTGCGGCGAACGGGGGAGCTTCGATTTTGCGGTCCGCGGCGATTCTCCATGCGCACCGGGGAACCACCCCGCAGGGATGGATTGTGGGCAGATCGGAGCCAAGGCGGCTGGATGCGGTGGGGTCGGGGTCGAAAAGCGATCCTGGGGAGCGATCAAAGCGCGCTACCGAGATTGACAGAACGGAAAGGTGTTCGCCTGCCTGCGAGTTGCACGGACGCCGCCTTTTTGGGTTCAGGCGCTTGCCGTTGTCGGGTGACTCTCGTGCTTGACACCTCTTGCGTGTTTCCCTAGCATGGGTCTCGAAAGTAAATCGATCCTGTAACGAAGGGGTTCTGACGTACGCACCTTAACGGGAATCGACGAAGGAGGCCCGCCATGTACAGATCGCGTCGTCTCGTCCGCGCGCAATTCTGGTTTTTGGCTGCGGCGGTACTGGCGGTCGCGTGTGCCCAGAACCCGCCGAGCATGGGAGAGGGGCACGAGACCGAGTATATCAATATGCTCCGAACGGAATTCTTCAAGAGTCACCCGGACGGGAAGTACAACGAGAACATCTCGAGGAGTGAAGTCGTGGTGGGGATGGATTTCCTCGAGGTCCTCTCGTCGTGGGGAAATCCCGTCAAGCGCCAAAAACCCGCGGAGAACATCGAACACTGGATCTACATCGAACTCGAGCGCGATAGCGGCGATAGATACGAGTACACGTTGATCTTCCGGGGTAATACCATGGCCGATTGGGCGCTCACGCGCTATCTGGCGAACGGCAGCGTTGACACCGTCCGTGAAGATAAAACGTCCGTGCTGTCCAAGAAGGACTTGATAAAGACGGACCCGGAATCGGCACCGAAGAAAAAGTGACCCGTCGGCGATTCCGCCGCGGGTCGGGTCGGCATCGGTTCTCCGGATTGAGCAAACGGAAGAAGGAGGTCAGTGGTGACCTCCTTCTCGTTTTTGTGCCCGGGGGTGTGGCGGTCCTCGAAGAACGCCCTTCAGGGACCGCTGACAGCAATCGTGTAAGCGGTCCATTTGAACGGGTGGCTCGCTCCGGAGGAACTGCGAAAGGCGGTGCGGCGAATTTCACCGAGTGCATGAATCGCCGACGGCTCCGCCTTCGGCCACTGCCGAACGAATGCGGTCATCAATTCGCTCGCGTCATCGTCTCGGATTGGCCAACAGGTCTGCAACACTGCACTCGCTCCGGCGTCGAGAAAAGCACCGGCGAGGCTGGGCCCGACGGCCTGCGGCCCCACGTACGGCGTTCCACTCGCGCAGCCCGAAAGAATCACCAGATCGGCACATGTCAGGTCGGCCGATCGGATATCGGTCACATCCAGAAACGCATCTTCCGGGTGCGACCGGTCGCCTCCGGATGCAAGGGGAATGAGCATCATATACGGCAACTCGGGGTCACGGAGGGTGTGGGTCGCGAAGTGGAGTATGGAGGCATCCTCCCACGCGGATAACACGGCGGACTTGGTGGCCGCCGCGCCTGCCAGGAGCGTGGTTTGCGGGTAGGCCGAGGTCGCTGCCTGTGCTTCGGAAAATGCCGCGTCCAGCTGGCTCTGAAACGGATAGTGCCGCCGGAGATCGGATTGCGGATCCATGTTCAGCACCACGATGCTTCTACCGGAACCGCGGCGGTGCTGCCCGGTGAGCAGACACCGGGCGTAGGCGACGTCCCATCTCTCGAGCAGAGGAACGTAGTCGGATCGCTGTCCCACATCGAATGCTTCAAAAGGGATCCGGTCGAGAAAGGCATCTCGAGTGACGAGGAACAGCCGTTCCTGAGGAACCGCGGCCGACCCCAAAACTTCCGGCGGTAAAAGGTGGTTTGCAAGGCTCCTGAGGTCCGACTGGAGACGTGGCCATTCTCGTGCGCGATCGGCTGAATCGGCGTGCGACATCGCGGTGAGTGTTCGGTCCACCAGTGTTCGTAAGTCTTTGGTCTTTATGTTCAACCGCTCACTCCTCGCGCCGGAGCCGGCTAGGGTGAGGCGCACGACGTCACCGCCGTCAATCCAGTAGACACAGTGGACCGCGTTGGCTTCGGCCACAGCTTTCATGGCCGCGGTCGCATCGAGGCGACACCGGGAGAGGACGTCTTTCCCCGTTTGGGTCCGGGCGTGCTGTCTGCTGCGGGGTTGCGGCAACCGTGGAGTGGTGGCGTCTCGTCGCACCCCTTGACCCAGTTCGAGAGGGAGCCGTCGCCAGTACAACTCGACGCCGTATTCAGCTATCGGATCATTCGCCGAGAGGGTGCGGAGGAAACAGCGAAGATCGGCGCAACTGTTGAGCCAGAGATAACCGTGGACGCCGGCGTCCATGTCGGCGGCGACATTCTCGATTTCGCCCACGGCCGCAGCCAACGCGGCCATCGCTCGGGGCCGGTCGGAGTTGGCCAAGGCGATTTCGCCCCGAAGACAATGCCGCAGGATGCTCTCGGAGTGAAGATCGTCCTCCCGCCCGCGGGCGAGGCTCTCGAACTCATCGAGGAACCGCTGAGACGCGCTGAGGTCACCTAACGCCCGGTGGGTTTTTGCCAACAGCAAAGCGGACCGCGCAGCCCATAGTGGCGCCGACATCTTCCGGGCGCGCTGGAGGCCCTCCTCGCCGATCATCGCAGCCTTCTCATACCGGCCGCTATCGAACAGCCCCTGTGCCCAGTAGTAATAGAGTCTCACAATTTCGTCACGATACCGGTGCGGGGCCGGGCGCTTTTCCATTTCGGTGACCGTTCGGCGCATGAGTCGTTCGGCGTCTTCCAGGTGCCCGAGTCCCATCTCCGTCCGTGCCTCGAGATAGTCGGCGCGATACAAAACGTAATCGAAATTGCTGATGAATTTGTTGATTTCGTCCGGCTTGGTTTGTCGGCGCACCAAGCGGGCGCGCTGCAGCAGCTTCTCCGCGACATCATAACAACCGAGATCGATGTTGAATGCGATGGCTTCGTATATGTAGCGCAATTCAATGGGCCCGCCCTTGAAATTGCGGCACACGTCCATGGCTTCGTTGAACAGGTCGTATGCCAGGGACAGACGTCCCTGATTTGCGTAGTAGTGGGCGTAGAAAGTGCGCAGTCGTGCCGATTGTTCAGGGTTGCGGCTGCGATCCGCCAGACGCTGCGCAAGTGCGTAGCAGGCGAGCATGGAATCGATTTCTCCGGTTTGTTCGAAGATGGTTCCCAGGACACCCAGCTCCTGGCAAGCCATCCTGGTTTGCCCTAATTCGATGTAGTCGGAAATCGCGTCTCGCAGGTATCGAAGATATTCGTTGTGGTTCCCAAGCGCGTCGAAAGCGGAGGCGATGCGAGACTTGGATCCCGCCGTGTGCAGCCGATCTCCGAGTCGCTCGAATTCGTGGACGAAATAAAAGGCCCGTTCGAGTTGTTCGTCCATGGGCGCGGCGTAGTCGTCTCTGGACCGGTAGAATTGGCTGCGAAGAGAGCGCACGGTCCTGCGGTCCTCGGGCGAAAGATTCTCCATGTATTCGATGTCGTCGAGCACATACGGAGTGTAGTAGACGGAAGCGAAAGCGCCGGCCAGACGTTTCCGCAGCCGCATGAGTTCGAGAGCGTCCTGTTCGCGCCCGCTAAGGCACAACTCGATCTCCTGCATTTCGATTGTTGAGAGGGTGTTCATGGATTCCTGCCATCCGGCATCGAGCACGAACGTGTTGAGGGTGCTGTCGTCGCTGGAAGTCAGGTGATGGATGAGCTCCGCCGGTACCCCCGGCGGAAAATGATAACGGTCCGCATCGCCCCCGCGGCTGCAGCTGCCGATTCCCACGGCGATCAGGAGAACCAAGGCGAGTTCGCAGAGGAGAAGTCGAGTTTGGTCGAGATGCCGCTGCATCGGTGTCCCGTGGGGTCAGATCAGGTCAGACCGGACGATTCACTGTGTAACTGACGCAATATTATAGCAGTACTGGACGGTGTTTGCAGCAGGATTTCGCGAAAGGTCGATTGGCCTCAGCAAGTTACAGTTGCAGACATCGACTCGATGCTCTATAATCTGCGCTGCAGTATCCTGCGGAACGTGGCCGCAGCGGGTAAGAGCATCTTCGGCAAAAGAAACCAAAACCGGTTGCTATTTCGATGGCATTGCACGGTGAAACTGTCTCAGTCCTCGACGATCCAGTCGTCGAAGACCTCGAACTTGTGCGCGCGGTGAGCGGCGGTTCCGTTCCGGCCTGGCATGGTTTTGTGGAGCGGTACTCGCCGCTCATCTTCGGGGTGCTGCGCCGGTATCTTTTCCTTGCCGATGAGGACGAGGTCCGAACGGCATTCATCGAGGAACTGGCCGCGCTTTACAAGGGCGGGCTCTCCAAGTATCGCGGGGAGTCGCGCCTGTCGACGTGGCTCATCGTGACGACACGGACCCATGCCGTAGATCACTGGAGGAAGGCCCAAGGGCGCTATCGTCTGCCGTGTCATTACGATCGGTTGGATGATGTGGACAAAAAAGTGCTCCGCATGTACTTCGTTGAACGGTTGCCTTTGGAGGTTGTGATCAGCACGATGGGGTGGAGGACCGGTCCGGTCGGGGTCGACAATCTCGTCGGATCGATACACAGGATCGAAGAAACCCTGGGCGTCCGGTACATGAACCAGCTCGAACGCCAGTACCAGGCGCCGGGATGCGGAATCCGGCCCAGGCGTTTGTTGAAGTACATGGTCGCGCAGCGCGTGGAATACGAGACGCGGGCCAAAAACGCGGAGGCCGACGCGGACACCATTGAGAGGGAATCGTGCGAGGAGGCCGAGCGCGTACGGCGGGCGTTGTCGGTATGTTCCGATGAGGAGCGGGCGATTTGCGTCATGCGGTTCGAGAAGGGTTGGTCGGCGCGGAAAATCGCGGAGGAACTGAAGCTCGACGGGGAGCGGCGTGTCTACACGATCATCGACCGTGTGCTGAGGAAGCTGCGCCGGCTGCTCGTGGTGGAAAGCGATATCGACCGATGAAAGTGCGACGAATGATGCCCGCCGCGCCAGCCGGCCGGGGACCACATCTTACCGCCGGTGAAATCGCCCATGCGATAGA
>JBGSIK010000321.1:0-2865 GCA_041742575.1 Candidatus Krumholzibacteriia bacterium | reverse complement strand
CCGGGACCGTCGGCGGGGCGGTGGTCATGAACGCCGGTGCGTGGGGTGGCGAGATCGCAAACGTGTTGGAGCGCGTGAAGCTGGTGGACGAGAGGGGCTCGGAGAAAACGCTGGAACGGCAGAACATCCGGTTCGGATACCGCAAGTCCAGCATTCCCCCGGGATCGGTGGTGCTGTCGGCGACGTTCCGTTGCCCGCCGGGGAAAATCGACGAGGGGACCTACCGGAAATCACTCGGCCGCAAGGAGTCCCAACCGATTTCCGAACGGACGTTCGGGAGCACTTTCGTGAATCCGCCCAACGACTACGCCGCGCGCCTGATCGAGGCTTGCGGCCTCAAAGGGGCCCGCCGCGGCGGCGCCATGGTCTCGCCCCAGCACGCGAATTTCATCGTGAACGTCGAGGGCAACGCGACCGCGAAAGACGTGGAGGATCTCATGGACCTCGTCCGCAGCGAGGTACAGAAGAAACACGGAGTGGTTCTGGAACCGGAGGTGATCGTCATTGGCCATCGATAGGACCAAGTACCAGCGACGGAAGGCGATGAAGGCCGTGTTCGGGCGCGTAATCGCGGTGTTCGTCTTTGCCGTGCTGATAGTCGCGTCGCTTTACCTCTACGACTATCTGACCACCTCCGAGCGCTTTGCCATCAGGGAGGTGGAGATCAGAGGCCTGGCCCGGGCGGACACGGCGGAGGTGTGGCGGCTGCTCGCGGATCTCAAGGGCCAGAACATCCTACTGGCGCCGCTCGATTCGTACGCCGAACGCCTGCGTTCTCATCCCAGGATCGAGAGCGCTTCGCTGGGGAGGGCGCTGCCGGGCAAGGTGACGTGCGTGATCGAGGAGAGAGAGCCGGTATTGAAGGTCCTCACCGACCGGTACTACGAGGTCGATCCGAGCGGCACGGTGATGAAGGGGGATGCGTACACGCCCATGTTGGATCTTCCCCTCGTGACCGGACTGCCCAGCGAAGCCGTCAAACCTGGAGCGGTGAGTGTTGACCCTCGATTGAGAAACGCCCTGAAGGCGCTGGAAGTGTGCAGGGAGCTGGGGGGCGACTTCGCCGAGGGGATATCGGAACTGCGAAGCACCGAAACCGGGGTGACGATTTTGTCGGCGGAGCAGGATTGCGTGCTGCTGCTCGGGGATTCCGACTATGAAAACCGCCTGAGGAAGTTTTTTCTGCTCAGGGATACGCTGGTGAACAACGAACCGACAGCTCGTGTGATCGACCTCAGGTTCGACCATCAGGTCGTCGTGCGGGCGCAGATCTAACGGAGAGGCAGGTTTCCGATGAAAAGTGAGATTCAGTTGCGGGGCAGTATCGACCTGGGCACGACCAAGATCTCCGCGATGGTCGCGGAGGTGCGCGATACTCATCTGAGGATCATCGGCGTCGGGACAGCGCCATCCGAGGGGCTCAAGCAGGGAATGATCGTGGACATCGAGCAGACGGCTGCGGTGCTGAACCGCGTGGTGGGGGAAGCGGAGCAGATGGCGGGCTTGTCCGCTGCGCGCGTGTACAACGTCGGCGTGGGCGGCGAACACATCCGCAGCATGAACAGCAGGGGGGTGGTGGCGATACCCGATCTCAACACGGAGATCGGCGAGGAGGACGTCGGGCGCGCGCTGCGAGCCGCGCAAAAATTTTCCTTGCCATATGATCGCGAAATCATTCATACCCTTGCGCAGGAATTTATCGTCGACGCGCAGCGCGGCATCCGCCAACCGACCGGAATGTACGGGTCCCGCCTGGAAGCGCGGGTCCACGTGGTGACGGCTTCGCGTCCGGCCCTGGACAACGTGGCCAAGGCGCTCCGTCTCGCCGGCGTGGAGATGGGCGAGATGGTCGTGGAACCGTTGGCTTCGGGGTATGCCGTACTCGATGATGACGAACGCGAGATGGGCGTGATGCTGCTCGACATCGGTGGCGGCACGACCGATGTGGCGTTGTTCGTCGACGGGGGGGTCGCAGCCAGCGGGGTCATCGGGCTCGGCGGCAACAACATCACCAATGACCTGGCGTACGGGCTGCGGACTTCCCAGCACGACGCCGAGGCGATCAAGATCCAGCACGGGTGCGCCATGACGAGCATGGTGAATGCCGGAGAAACCGTAGACGTGCCGGTGATCGGTTTCAGAGGGAATCGACGCGTGACCAAGCACCTCCTGGCGGGGATCATCGAACCACGCGTGGAGGAGCTGTTTTCCCTCATCAACCAGCAGATATCGGAAAACGGATTGAAGAAGGCCATCGGCGCCGGGGTGGTTTTGACCGGCGGGTCGGCGATGCTCAGCGGCATACGTGAGCTGGCCGAACAGGTATTCGGGCTCCCCGCTCGTGTCGGGAGCCCGCGCGACGTTGACGGGCTCTCGGAGGTCGTGAATCATCCCAAGTTTGCCACCGGTGTCGGTCTCCTCTGTCTGGACGGGCAGTTGGCAGCGCGGAGGCCGCAGGGGGTAACGGGCACGAAACGCCTGCGTCACTCCTTCAACCAGTTGAAGCGGGCGATCGCGAGTTTCATTTAACCCGGACAAAGGAGATAGCGATGCGGTTCGAAATCGAGGAAGTAAAAAAACTGACGGTGCTGAGGGTGGTCGGGGTCGGCGGGGCGGGCGGAAACGCCGTCAACCGCATGGTGGGGTCGGACTTCAAGGGTGTCGACTTCGTGGCCGTCAACACGGACCTCCAGGTACTCCGGGAGTCGAAGGCGCACGAGAAGATCCAGATCGGCGACAAACTCACGCGAGGCCTCGGTTCCGGCGGCGACATGCGGGTCGGACGCGAGTCCGCGGAGGAGAGCATCGAAGCGATTCGCGCGGCGGTGCAGGGTGCGGACATGGTGTTCCTGACCGCGGGCATGG
>JBGSIK010000320.1:0-16530 GCA_041742575.1 Candidatus Krumholzibacteriia bacterium | reverse complement strand
GCGGTTGCCGGCTGCGCAGCGCCGGCAGCCGCCCACCGCGTTCGCACCTCGTCATAATCGATCGCGCGGCTGAGCCGGAAAGTCATGCGACGGCCGATCCCCGATATCCGGTCCAGCATGATTCCGGTGGGCGCCCCACGGTTGGACACGGAGTTGGGCTTGGTGGAAGGCCCGAACGAGGTGGCCCCGCCGTCACCCGCACGGAAGGAATCGAAGTGACTGCCGAGGGCGAACGCCGCGGAGCCATCGCCGTCGAGGTCCTGCACACCATCCGCCTCCTCGAGATCGACGCCCTTGCGAGCGACGAAGTCATCCGGGAGGTACCCGGCCTCCACGTTTCGGCGCACGACCTCCTCGTCCACGTGCCAAACGTAGAGACCCGATCCCGTGTGCCGGAACATGACGTTGAACCCATAGCGGGGGTCGTAGCGGACGATCCCCGGATTGGTCAGATCGGTCAGGAAGAAATCGAACTCCGCGCCCCCCAGGGAATCGGCGTTGTCGGGAACGAGGTCGCTGTCGCGGTCAACGAACGTGAAGAGGCTGTCGAAGTTGGAATCGTGGACGCGGTTCACCACGAGGTAATACTCGCTCTCGGTGATCGGTATCTTGACGCAAACGGTATCCGACACCAAGCTGGCGTTGATGTCGGTGAGCGCCAAAGTGACTGGGGCCTCTTCGGCGTCCACCACCACCGGGTCGATCCATCCCGCGATCAGCCGGTTAAAGGCGCAGGGGAAGGCGGGCACGAATCCCAACGCGTTGAAGAGTCCATACGCCATCACGCAGAAGTTCCCCACTCCCTGAGAATCCTGATATCCTTCCGGCGTCGCATCGAACATGGGGAGAAGCCCGACGCGGCTCCCGATTTCGAACGCCCATATTCCGAGCGTGCCCACGACCTGGTAGTCCTGCGTGGCGTCTTCGGGGACGATGCAGAAGTTGTCCACGAAGAATGGCTCTCCGTGCGACGAGTCCTCGGTGGCCAACCCGCGAACGATGCTGTCGGGAAAAGCGGTCTGTATGTCCGCGAGATCGTAGAAACTCGACCAGATCTGCTCCCGCGAGTCATTGGCGACGTCGGTCTCCTGACCGGCGCCGGCGTGGATGATGAAGACGGTGTGGTACTGAGACAGATCGAACGCGGCGTCCACCGAATCGATGGCCGACTGCGCCAGCTCGATCACGCGCGTCTCCTCCGTGCGATCGTCTCCATAATAACGCATTCCGTTGGGGAGCGTGAAGAGCCCGGGCGCGATCGTCCATTCCACGGTGAAGCGGCCGCGCGATGCGCCGCGGTAATAATCCGCCATATGGGCGAGTTCGTTCGCGAACCACGTGGAATCGTGGACGGCCCTGCGGCGGCTGCCGGGTTGGCCCCCCATGAGGCTATCGGCGAACTGCACCTGAACGGCGATCAGGCGCAACGTTGAGAACTCCCAGGCAGTTCCGGAAAGGAACGCCTCCAACCGCTGGCGCTGATACCGGTTAAGGGCTACATCCGACTGTGTGGGTCCGGAAGAAGGGTTCTGGACGCGAACGGCCGCCCCGTACGGGGGCACCAAGGCCTTGGTCACAGCGGCTTTCGGCGTGGCCGACAATAATAGAACCAGGACCGAAGCTGTTGCGGCGATTAGTAAGGTTTCTCTTCGCAAGATGGAGACTTTCCGGGGTAATGGCTGGGGCCAAAGAATAAACCGTTGGAATTACCTGGGGAAGATGTTATAATCCAATAAAGCTAAGGTCAACAGTAAAGGGGAGTTGGCCTCAGTAAATCGCCGCCCCTGATCGACGCTTACTTTGCCAACTTCCCCCTTACCCGGTCGGCTTTGCAGACCAGCCTCTTCGATTACGCTACCAGCCAACCAAGAGTCTTTTCTTTATTCGTTATTTGCTCGCGTTGACTCTCCTCTTGTAGGAGTTGCCCGTATCCGTGTTTTTCGCTTCCGAGCGTGCGGATTCGCGCCGAACGCTGGAGGAATTCGACCGCTCGTACGTCTTGCCGGCCGCTTGCCCCGTGGCTTTGTTGACCCGAGCGCTTCTGTCGGAATGAGCGACCGGTGTCGTCGCTCGCCCAACGACAGCTCGCGACTTTCCAGTTACCGACTTCCCCGTCACGGACCCACCGATCGTTGACTTGCCACTTCCAGGCTTCCCACTTATCGATTTCCCGGCTATCGCAGACGATTTCCGAATGGCCCGTTCAGCGTTGGCCGCAACGTCCGTTCGCTTACCGCTCACGATCCGCGCGTCGCGCGCGGCGTGAGTGGCAGAGCGGTCCAACGAGCGCAAATAATCCGGGCGCCCCGTACGATCCGCGCTCTTGTATGGGCCCGCGCTCTTCGCGATGCGCGTCGGCGTCCGTCCGGCGTAGGCGTCCTTGTAGCGCACGGTCGGACGGAGCACGCGGTACGGATCTTGAACATGGTGACGGTATCGCTCGCACAGCCGGAGGCAGCCCGGGCAGTGACCACCGACGCCTACGTGCACGGCGCTGCCGTAATGGCCCATGCACAGGTACGCGGGGTAGCTTACCCATTCCTTCACATAAAACCGGGAGTAGCTCACTCCGACCCAATCCCAATTGCACCTCGCCGGCAGCAACGACAGGTAGAACTGACGGCAGGCGAGGTAGGGATCCCCATAGATCCGATAACCGAAGTGCCCCGCGAAAATCGCGTTTCCGTACTCGGCATAAACGAACGGGAAGGGGCTGCCGATCGCGAACACGTACGCTATGCCGCGCATACCGTACGGGTCGAGACCCAGGTCTCCGCAGCGGAAGCGGTAGCGCACGCCGCCTTCCAGCCATCCGTCCTCGATCATCGAGGTGGGGTAGATCACGTGCAGGTACCCGTCGGTGTCGACAAGCATCACGGTCGCGTAGCAATCGCGCGCCGCTCGCACGGAGACGACCACGTCATCGAACGAGGGATAGATGTCCCGCGTTTCGTCCAACCAGACGCGAACGTCTGCGGCGCCGCTCACCACGACATGCGGGCGCGCCGGAGCGGGCTGGGCGGCAACCGCCAGCAACACTGCGGCGACAGCGACAGCGACGAACCCGTTCAATCCTCCAACTCCCCTGGCGCGCATACGTGTAAGAGTCTTCATCGCATCGCACCTCCTCCAGGGGTCAGTTCAGGCAGGTCAACCACTTCCTGGTAGGCCCAGTACATGGTGACGGAAGCGTTCGAAACCGAAACGACCTCGAACTTGGCGACATTCCAGTTGCCCGGACCGGACCTCACCGGAATCCGGACGATGTAGCTGTGGCCCGGAATCGCCTCCACACGCCCGGACGGCGCCCAACCGTCCGTCGGCGCCTCGTCCACCCACACGAGGTCGATGATCCCGTAGTCCTGGATATCTACTCCGGTGGTCGAGTAGATGTATCGCACACCATTCGACACGCCGAAGTAGATATCCGTGGTGTTGTCGTTCCAGGGCCGGGCGGTGTTTGAGAGATCCGAGAAGTCATAACCGCTCCGGCCGCTGTCTTGCCCCAAATAATCCATCAACACCAAACCGCGATAATCTTCCGGACGAGGGGTATCGTCCACAAACTCGTAACTCAAGTCTTGGCTTTCCTGATTGTGATCGTTGATCGCGGTGACGGCGTACCACCACGTCTCACCGTTCTGGACTTCCTCATCGTCGTAGCAGCAAAGCCCGTCTTCGCATTCCGACGACGACACATCCGCTATCCACGTGTACTCGCCGGTAGGCTCCGAATTGCGGTAGATGCCGTACGCGGCGATGTTGGTTTCCGTTTTTTGATTCCAGCAGACGGTTACGACACCGTCGCCGGTGATACTGAATACCCCGTCCGGCGGGAACGGGGGGGCGCTTATCCCAGCCGGATCGGGGCATTCAGAGCAGTCGTCGCCACAACCAGCAACGAATGGGAGAATGGCGAGCGCAATCAGAATGAAAGTACCCGACACCTTTCCGACGCGACTCATTGGGTTTCTTATGCAGTCTTTTGTTGCCATCTCGACTGTTCCTATGCGCAATCGGCGTGCCACCCGGCAAAAAACTCCGGGGCACCGTGAGGTGGGCACACTGTCAATCCGTGTAATGGCATTGTTTGTTTGCGAGTTACGGGTCTCGATTCATCCGACAAAACCAACCCACGGACCGGAAACCCCTGTGGATGAGGGCCCACAAACTCCAGAAAGCGTGCTCAGTGAATGACAATTCGTCCCCAAAAAAGGACAATGAAAGTGACGGAAGGAAGGCAGCCGGAGGAAAAAAAGCCCGCCTCAACTCGGCGAGCTTGCGGGCAAAAAAAAGCTGACGTTCCGTTCACCCTGCGTCAATGTTCGAGACCCCACCTCTCGAAATCAACTTTCTCCGCAAAGCCAGCAGCTATGCTCGGGATGAACTCGAAACGTCAGCTCTTTTCTTGACCTTTCGGTCTGGCGAACACTGGAGAAAAGCCCCTTATTCTTTTCTCCGCTTCAAAACCAGCTTTCGGGATTCTTGGGGAACTCTTGGTTCCCCAAGAATCCTTCCCCCACCAGTTGGAAGTTCTACATACGCACGGGATGACTTCCGATCTCCGCTTAGGGCAACCGCCGTGCCATCGGCGGCAATCGAGATCAAAATCGCAGGCGATTCTAACTTGCTGTTAAAACATGGGTTACACTGCAGCCTCCCAAGCTCAAAACCCAAGGCGCCGAAGCTGCTAACGCCGTTGTCAAATTCGTTTGTATATATCGACAAGCGTAGTTGGGCAAAACAGCTATTTACAGTAGATTAGCCGGTTAACCAGAGATTATAAAAAGATTTTATAAACGCTACTGGATGTTGTAGCGCTTGATCTTAGAGAGCAGGTTGGGATACGAAATACCGAGGAAAATCGCCGTCTGGGACTTGTTCCATTCGAACCGCTTCAGCGCCTGAAGGATCTCGGCTTGTTCGATCTGTTCGATTCGTTCCCTGAGCGTGTACGTCCGGTTGTCCTCTTCCCCCTCGGCGGGGGTCGGTTTGGACTCCGCCACCTCCGGCGCCAGGTGCTCCACGGAAAGCCGTTCGCCGTCATTGGCGAGTATGATCGCCCGCTTCACCACTTTCTCGAGCTCGCGGACGTTACCGGGCCACCGGTAGGACTCGAGCTTCTGAAGGAACTCGTCGGTGACGCCGTCCAGGGCTTTGTTCATCTCGCGAGAAAACTTGTCGAGGTAGTGATACATCAACAGCGGCACATCCTCTACCCGCTCGCGAAGCGGAGGCACCGTGAGTGGAAAGTCGTTGATACGGTAGAAGAAGTCTTCGAGGAACCGCGCCTCGTGGCACATCTTGAGCAGGTTCGACTTGGACGCGCATATGACACGAACATCCACCGGGGCCAGTTCGTTCGATCCCACTTTACGAACCTTGCCGGTATCGAGGAACTGCAGCAGCTTGCCCTGCATCGCCAGTGACGTTTTCCCGATCTCGTCCAGGAAAATCGTCCCGCCGTGCGCCTCGTAGAGCAGACCATCCTTGTCCGCGAAAGCGCCCGTGAAGGAGCCGCGCACGTGGCCGAAGAGCTCTGATTCGAGCAGTTGCTCGGGGAGCGCGGCACAGTTCACGTGGACGAACTTCCGTTCGCGCCGCTCGCTCAGGAGATGGATCGCGTAGGCGATGAGCCCTTTGCCGGTGCCCGTCTCACCCTGCAGCAACACGGTCGCATCGGAGTGCGCCACGCGTTCGCAGAGGTTCAAGAGTTTGATCATGTCCTTGTTCTCGGTCAGGATGCTCTCGAACCCTTTCGAAGTGGTGGTACGGGTTTTCGACTGGCTCCGTTTCTCCGACCGCACGATCTCGTAGATCGACAGCGAGATGAGGCTCGAGTACGCACCCACGAAGTGCAAAGCGTCCTGCCCGAACGAGGGCCGGGCCGCCTCCCTCGCCTGGTGGATGCACAGCAATCCGAGGTTCTGACCTTCGAAACCGAGCCCCTGCAGGAGGAGCCGACCGCTCGGGTGGGCGAGTTTCGCGCGGAGGGACGAGGTCGCCGGTTTGCTGGACAGGTCGGTCATCACCAGGCCGGCCCCCGCCGCCGCGTTGCGCTCCGCCCTATTGGCATGCCACGTGAGAATCGCCTGACAATCTTTGCGCGTGAACCGCTCGCGCGCGACGAGCTCGAGGCCCTTGATCTTGGCGCCGGGAATGGCGATGAATCCCGCGGTCGCTCCGAGCTTCTCCAAGATGAGGCGAAGCGTCGAGCCCAGCCCTTTCACCAGCTGCTCGCGCGAGCGCGCTCCGTTCTGGATATCACCGAGCACGGAAAAATTGTTCAGCACGCGGGTCGTGGCGCGCGTCATCTGAGTCTCGATACCGTTGCGCAGCGCAACCAGCGCCTTGCGATACTTCTCCTTGCCCTCCTCCTCCACCAGCCGGTCTGCTTCGTAGACGGCGAGCAGGGCTTCGTCGAGATTGCCCAACCGTCGTTCCACCGTGGCGAGAAGTATCTGAGAGAGGATCTGCTGCCGCCCATCGTCGATCTTGCCGAATTCGACGATGCTCTCCGCGAGCACTTGTTTCGCCTTTAGCAGCGCCTGCTCGGTTCGCTGGCGAATGAAGAGGCGAGCGAGCCGTTGCTGCGAAATCGCCTTCTCGTACGGGTTTTCGAACTCGTTGAATTTCTCCACACTGGTCTGGAGATTCTTGGCGGCCTCGTCGGCACGACCCAGCCTGGAGAGAGCGAGGCCTCGCGTGCGATAGAGGAACCCGAGCTCGTAGAACTCGCCGCACGAGTTGGCAATCTCTATGCCCTCATCGGCGTCGCGGACTGCGGCCTCAAGCCGATTCTGCAGCAACTCCACATCGGCGATCTGCCTGAGGCTCTCGGCAACGACGTCTCCGTCCGGTGCGAGTTTGCGGCCTTTCTCGAGAGCGCTGGTGAGGTTCACCATGGCCGCGGCGTAGTTGCCTCGAGACCGCATGAGTTCGCCCAGATATTCGTCGGCGAGCGTTGACTCGCGGGCATATCCATATTCACCGGCCATCGCCCGCGCTCTGACCAGGTACTTCTCGGCTTTTGCGCCCTCGCCCGACTTCACATACGTGCGGCCGAGCATCAACAGCGCTTTGGTCAATCGATACTGATCGCCGAAACGCTCTGCCGTGTTGGCTGCGGTTTTGAAAGCCGCGATCGCGTCGGGGAAGTTCCGCAGCTTCGCGTAAACCACTCCCAGGTTGATGTTCGCCCGGATGAGGTGCTGCGTCAGCCCCAACGATTTGGCGATATCCAGCGATTTCGAAATTGATGCGACTGCGCGGTTCCACCGGCAGGCGTTCTTGTGGAGGAGCCCCAGGCTATTATAGACGTACGCAATCCCCATGCGGTCATCGACGCGGCGGTACGAAGAAAGCGCGTCCGCGAAAAATTCTTCCGCTTCGCCGATGAGACCGAGCCGCTGGTAGCAGTTGGCGACCAGCAGCTGAATGTACGCTACCTCGCTGTGCTCCCCGGAGTGTTTGAGCCTCCGGTAGGCCCGGAAACCCAGCTTGAGCGCCTCCTCGTACTTGCCCTGCCACAACAAAGTGTAGGCTTCGCGGTACTCGATCTTACCGAGGCATTCTTCGTTTTCGCCCTCGGGGAGCAAATGACGCGCCGCCTCGAGGTACTGCTGCGCGTCGGTGAACGTCCCTCGCTTGCGATGGCAGTCGCTGATACGGAGATACAACCGGAATCGATCCGGATAGTCGGCTATTTCGGAAGCTTCGAGCGCTTTGTGGAAGTATTCGAGAGCGGTGGAGAAATTCTCGGTCGAGAAGTGCATCGAGCCGATTTCCTCGCTGGGCGAGCAAACCGACTCGGACGACCGCCTGTCGTCGTCTCGACCTTCATCCAGCCAATCCCTATCGTCCCGTGCGTTGGCCATGTAGTCGACCTGAGTGACTTAGCGTTCGAACCGGAGACGCCGGTCAAGCGCCTCCCGCTGCTCTACCGGATCCTGATCACGTAATTCCACCACATCTTGAGCAACAACCCGAACCTTCCCTGATCGCCCGTAGCCCCGGCCGATCCGACGGGTTTGGTTTTGCCGCTCTTGTAGCCGGACAGATCATCTGCGTCTCCGCCGTCTCCATCGCCGTCTCCGACCAGCGAAAGGTCCGGATTGTCAAGCGATGGCAAAACGACAACTTCGGGCCCCCCCGGGGCCCCAGCGCTAGGTGATTTAGCAAGCGGATGGGTGGAAGGATAGACGAGGATTACGAGTAAAGCGGCAAACACAATTAAAAGTGCCCGCTTCATCGTGCCTTCAACTCCTTCCTAAGATCAGCACGTGCTTGAACATGCGTGACGTACACTATAAAAATAGTCTCTATTCGTAACCATGTCAACCGCTTTATTCTACCTCGTCGTTCTCCTCGTCCGTCTCATCGACCGGCTTGTACGGGATGTCGTATTTTTCAAGTTTTTTATAAAGATTGCTGCGTTGCATGCCCAAACGGCGGGCTGTTTTGCTGACATTGTGTCCATACATTTGTAGCTTCCGCTGCAAGAATTCCTTCTCGACCGCGGCCTTAAAATCCCCGTAGGTGTCCTTCTCGAAGTACTGGTCGTCGTCTTTTCTGGCCTGCCCGAGTGGTGGAAGGTCACCGACGTCGATGGTCGACTTGGGAACGAGGATGACCAGCCGCTCGATCAGGTTCCTCAGTTCCCTCACGTTACCCGGCCAATCGTACTCCTTGAGCGCGTCGAGCGCCCGCTTCGTTAACTTTTTGGGCGGCTGGCCGAGTTCCTGCACGGTTTGCAATAAAAAATGGTCCACGAGCAGCGGGAGGTCCGAAACTCGCTTCCGCAGAGGGGGGATCGTGATCGGCACGACGTTCAATCGATAATACAAGTCCTCCCGGAACTTCCCCTCCCGGCTCGCCTCCAGCAGGTTCTTGTTCGTGGCCGCGATCACGCGGACGTCCACCGTGATCGTTTCCGTCCCTCCCACGCGCTCGAACACGGACTCCTGCAGCACCCGGAGCACCTTCGCCTGGGCGTTGTGGCTCATGTCCCCCACTTCGTCCAGGAACAGCGTTCCACCGTCCGCCAGCTCGAACTTGCCGACGCGCCTCGATACCGCGCCGGTAAACGATCCTTTCTCGTGACCGAACAACTCGCTCTCGATGAGTTCTTCGGGTATCGCCGCGCAGTTCACCTCCACGAACGGCTCGCCGGAGCGCTGGCTCATGTCGTGCAGCGCCCGCGCCACCATTTCCTTCCCCGTCCCGTTCTCCCCGGTGATGAAAACACGCGCGTTCGTGGGCGCGACCCGGCGAACGGTATCCATGATGGCGAGGATGTCGGGGTGCTCCCCGATGATCTTGGTGTATCGCTTCGCCTCCTTCCTGAGCGTGATGTTTTCCCGCAGGAGTTTCCTTTGCTCCAGACCGTTGCGAATGACGAGGAGGATGCGGTCGGCGTCGATCGGCTTTTCGATGAAATCGAAGGCCCCGAGCCGCGTCGCCTCCACCGCCGTTTGGATTGTCCCGTGGCCCGAAATGATCACGACGGGGAGTTCAGGCTGTTCGGCATGAACGTGCGAAAGCACTTCCAGGCCGTCCATACCCGGCATTTTGATGTCGAGGAGAACCAGATCGACGTTTCGCTCGCGCACCTTCTCGAGCGCGCTCGGCCCGTCGCCGGCGAGCTGGACCGCGTACGACTCGAACTCGAGCAGCCGCTGCAACGAGTCGCGTATCCCCTTCTCGTCGTCCGCGATCAGAATGGTCTTGGCCATGTTCTCGTTACCGCAGGAGCGGAATCAACAGTCCCGACTTTGCCCCTTTTCTAGCAATATCACAGTCCTTATAATTGAAACCAGTTCAATTTCGACGACGGAGATTCAACACGCCCCGGCGAAACCGCGACCGCGTCCGCTCGAACGCCCAGCCCGCCTCGAAGTTCTCCGAAGGCCGCTGGCGTTGCCCGGGCGGATCATTGATGAGGTCTGATGACGGAACGAATTGGCGCACACCTGCGGGACCTGCCTCTGGAAGACATGCGCGAAATGATGATCGCGCGGGGAGAGCCGGAATACCGCTTTCGCCAGCTGTGCCAGTGGCTGTACGGCAAGCTCGCGTGCGGTTTCGACGAGATGACCGACCTTCCCAAGCCGCTGCGGGTTTCGCTCGCCGCCTCGTTCCACGTCGAGAGCGCGCGGCCTGCTCTCTCGCAGGTTTCGCAGCTGGACGGCACGCGCAAGCACCTGTTCGAGCTCAATGACGGGAACTTCATCGAAGCGGTGCTCATGCGCTACGAGAAACGCACCACCCTCTGTATATCCACGCAGGTCGGCTGCCCGCTGGACTGCGTCTTCTGCGAGACCGCCAAGGGCCGATTCCGTCGGAACCTCACCGCCGGCGAGATGCTCGATCAGATCTGCGTGCTCAGGCGCGACGGCGAAGTGGAGGACAAAAAGGTCAACGTCGTCTTCATGGGGATGGGGGAACCGCTCTTGAACTTCGAGGCGCTGGTACAGACGATCGGCGTTCTCAACCACCCGCTCGGCATGAACCTCGGCAGCAAGCGGATCACGGTATCCACGTCCGGTTTCCCCGACCGGATCCGCCGACTGGCCGACGAGGGGCTGCGCTGTTCCCTCGCAGTTTCGCTGAACGCACCGGAAGAGGCCAAGCGGCGTGCGATCATGCCCGCCGCTTCACGGGCGGGGATTGCGGAGATCCTCGATGCAGCCCTCTATTTCGTCGGGAGCCGGGACCGGCGGGCCACACTGGAGTACGTGATGTTGGCCGGCGTCAACACATCCGACGAAGACGCACGCGCGTTGGGATCACTCGCGCACGGGCTTCCGTTCAAAATCAATCTCATCCCGTACAACGCCGGGAGGAGCGGTACATTCCGCCCCACCACGGAACGCGAGCTCCAGCGGTTCATCAGAGTGCTCTTGCCGCTCGCGCCGACGGTGACCGTTCGCCGCAGCCGTGGCGCCGACATCGACGCCGCATGCGGCCAGCTGTGGACGAACAGTCTGGCGACGGAAAAAAAGCGCCCCGCGGAAGGGGCGAGCTGACGGGGGGAGGAGGTTCGTCTTCTGCCGCTCCCGCGGGGCGAACGGTTGATCGCCCGCGCAAATAGTGGATCAGCCCTTTATTTCAACAGCACCAGTTTCAGCGTCGTCTGGTATCGGCCCGCCTCGATCGACGCAAAGTAGTTCCCGCTCGTCACCGCGTTCCCATATCTGTCGTGTCCGTCCCATCGCGCAATCAGAAGGTCGCCGCTGGTCACTCCGGAAAACAGCTCGGTGACCAGGGCGCCGCGCACATCGTAGATTCTGACCGTCACCCGGTCTCTCGCCGCTGCGACTTCCTCCGGAATCACGACACGGATTTCCGCCTCGGGATTGAAGGGATTCGGGTGGCTTGTCGCCTGCACTTTCGTCCGCGACGCGATCACAGTGCCGCCGATGCTCGCGACGAATTCCCCGAGTCCGGCGACAGCGGTCGGTGACGGAAGCTCCGGATTCTCCACCCGACCGCCCAGGGCTGCGTCGCTGCCGCCGAAAAGCACGCGGAAATCCTCCGCGAAGATCTCGGACGGGCGGTACGCGTGGGCGGCGGTATCGTAGAACTTGGTTTCGTCGGTTATCCCGCGGATCTGTCGGTAGCGCCGCCAGGCCGGCGCATCCGCAGCGAGATACACATTCTGGAATACATGCCCCATCTCGTGGGCGACGATATACGCGCAAACGACCGGATTGATCTCGAGCACGTGGGGACTGAGGAAAATGGTCGTTCCGCTGGCAGAGCTCACGAGCACGTTCCGGCGCGGGTACGGAAGGACGTACACATCGAGCGCAAAGTCCATTCCGGGGTGCGACATTCCCGCGAGGACCTCCAGCACCTCGGGCTCGGAGAACGGATGGAAACTACCATCGCCCTTGTTGGCGATCGCAGGATCCTCGATGTCCACAACAACCGAGAGATACTGCCCACCGTCGAGGGGTATCACCGCCTCGCCCCCGACCCAGGTGAGCTTCGATGCCAGCATGTCGCTCGGGTACAGCGTGACGTCCAGACCGTTCGCCATTCGCGCGCGAACCAGGTCTTCGGGGGCGAACGCAGTCTCAGTGAGAGTGATCCCCGCAGCGGCGCCGGGGTCTCGCGGGCACGCTAGGGGCGGCAGATCCGACTCCCCCGCCGCGCCCGGGGCTACGGATCCGAGTATAAGGAGGAGCGCCGCGACCGGCCCAATGTCCCGTACGATCGGTCGCAGGTGGTTTGAAGTCACGGGCATCTCTCCGCGAGCTGAATTCTGTATCGAACGGCGCGGATTTAGATATCCCGCAAATAAACAGCGTCTCCGTATGGCGCTGCTGGGGCTTTAAACTGCAACGTACGTTCCTGAAAGGGATTATCTCAATCACCTCGCCGAATTCCTGAGTCGGCCCAGGACCCATGACGGGATGACCCGTGTAACCAATTGCTTTCCTGTGAGTTAGAACGACAGCCGCTCGGGGAGCACGCAAACACCGCGATAGCGAAACCCGCTCCGACGGCAAGCCGCCCCGGGTGCCGCGTGGGACAGTTGGGTCGATTCACCCAGACCTATAGCCAACATGCCGAACGCGGCATGAAACAAGTTATTTGACAACGGATTATGGCGTCAGTCGACGTTGGGTCTACTGCCCCTAACAACGAACGGTTCCAGCGGGGGTTGGAGTCCGAATATCACGGCCGAGTTTTTTTTCGGAGGGGAGGCCGGGCGTCAGAAGCGGATCCCGGTGGAGAAATAGAAATGGACGTGGCCCATACGGTTGAACCCGAGTTCCACCCTGGCGACGTCCTGGAAAGGAGAGTACACGATGAATCCGAACCCGTAACCGCTGTGCCAGCGTTCGGATGTGAAGTTCTTTTCACCGTCCCAGACGATCCCGGTGTCCACGAACAAAGTCCCCGCCACGGTAACGTCGACGGACCGGGCGTAGGGCACGCTGAAGAGCCAGGTGGGAAACGGAGCCACGCGTAGCTCTGCGGACTGGAACCACCGGTGGGCGCCCTCGAACTCCCCGTTCGCGTAGCCCCGCAACGTGCCCGCACCGCCCATGCCGAACCGGATGTATTCCGGGAACTTTCCGAACTGATACGCCAGGTTCGACTGCAGCGCGAGCACCGTGTACGGGAGCACGGAGCGGAACATCCGCAAGTCGTTCCCGAGCTGGTAATATGTGCTCCCCGATCCGTTGACGACCCGGTTGGACTGAACGTCGACACCAAACACGCCCCCGCGCGTGGGTTTGAACTGGCTATCCCTCCGGTCGAGGTTATAGCCCAGCGAGGGGCTCACCAGAAGTTCATCCGTAGAAGGCAGCGAGACACCCCCGAGGCGGTTCTTCGTCGCCGAGAGTCGCGCGATTAGCTGCGAAAACGACATCCGGCTCTCGGTGAGGGGCAGCGAGCCTCCGATCATTACACGCGACTGCTCGACGACCGACAGGGTCGCGGGCGTGCCGCCGCGTTTGTAATACGAGAAGGCGCCGCTGAGCCCGATGTGCTGCCAGCCGATCCAACGGGTTCCCCACCCGACGCTGGCGCGGTCATCGTCCACCGAATTCCGAGTGTAGCCGGCTGACAACGTCTCCAACCGGCGCCGGAAGTTCCGGTCGTTGACGCGCAGACCGTACCTCCAGCGGTCGCTGTTGAAATCGTATTCCAGGATCGGATAGATCAACTTCAGAAATACGGGCGGTCGCTCGGTGACGTGCAGTTCGAGGCCGCAATACCCTTCCCGAACGGGGTAAACGTTTACACCGACGGCGGCGATACTGCTCAGGTCGCTCAGGTATCGGTAATCACGCTCCAGCTTGCTCCGTTCCAGCCGAGCGCCCACCCTCGACTCCATTTCGCGGAGCAGCGCCATCGACTGGGTCCTGTCGTTGCCGGAAACGCTGACGGTATCGATGACAAGCCCATACGCCCATGTGAACGCCGCAGGGTCAAAATCGGCTGCCGTCCGCGCGTCCATGTCCGCACGGGCCGGGGCAAACAGGAACAAGAAAAGGGCGGCAGCCACCCTCGACACAGCCCGACTCATACTTATTACGATACCTGGTGGAGGTCGCGATGGAAAGACAAAAGCGGGAAGGGCCTAGCTGGCAGCGGCCGTTTCGGCCGGAAGCTGCGTGCGCGCGGTGACCGGCTTCGCCGGCCTGGCGCCGAAGCGGCTCAGCACCAGAGCACCAATGCCGCACGCGTACGCGAATCCCTTGACGAACCAAGCGAAAACGCTGAAAACGAGCGCAAGCGGGGTGAACACGAATCCGATGCCGAATGCCAGGAAGCTCGGGATGTTGAGCGTCACCGCGCCGATGAACACCAGTAGAAACGGGCTTTCCGACTTGATTTGCAGTTTCTTCGCGACCAGCCGTCCCAGGGAATACACGAAAATGGTCCACGCGAAGATCAAGACCCCGATGCAGCTCACAATCAAGAGTATCGCCAGCGGGATACCGATGATGGTGATGAGCAGCGCAACGGTGACGATGATGATTCCGAAGATCCCCACGAACGCGGACAGCAACCCGATTCCGAAGTTCTTCAGGAAGTTGCCCGACAGATGCTCATCGGCGCGAAAGATGCGGTCGCGCAGGAACAACAGCACGAGAAACGCGAGCACCAACTGCACGAACAGGGCGATCGGGAAGAACAAGGCCTTGATCCAGTGGGTGTGCGGCCCCCACCCCCACATCTTGTGCAACGGCAGGAGATTGTGGAACATCACGCGTTCGCCGTTGATGATCACATCACTGCCCTCGTCCAGGCTCCCGCCGATGACGACGGCGTCGCCCTTGATTTCCGAACCGGAACGCGCGCGGATGTCGCCGCCGATGACGACCACATTCCCGATCACCTTGCCCTCGACGATTGCGTTGCCGCCGAACACCACCAGGTCTCCCCTTACCAGCTCGTCCTTGGCTACGAACACGCTTTCGCCGAACTTCACGATATCGAGCCCCTTCTGTTTCAGCTTGCCCCTCTCGTCGCGCACTTCGACCCACACGTCCTCGCTGTCGGAGACTTGGGTTTCGTCAATGTTGGCGCGGCCTTCGATGCTGATCCCGCTCTCGTCGATGCTGATCTTCACCCTGCCGCTCGGCTCCTCCGACGTCTTTCCCGAGGCGTCCGATGTGTCCGGCCGCGCGGCTCTCTGGGCGGCGGCCGAATCGACACCGAAGAAGACGCAGAGAGCGAGGGCCAGTAAGGCACCGGGAAGAATCCGGTTACAGAGAGAACGGCGCATTTTCGGAGCCCCTCTTCCTGAGGACGAACGATATCAAGAGAACCGCCGAGACGGCCACCACGCCGGCCGCCGCGATGATCCACACTGCCCCGCCTGCCGACGACATCACGGTATGGACCGCCCCCCCCACCGTCTTGAGCGCCTCGATGTAGGCGGAGACGGCGTCGCCAAGCCTCTTGATGACGGGTGTGCCGACCAGCCCGTTACGCACAAACACGAACAAATCGGCAACCGCCACGGTCGCCCTCGCGACCGCACTCGGGGCGTGACCCACGATGAGTGTGAGCGGCACATACAGTGCGGCAACGGCCGCCGCCGCGGCAAGAGGATATTTCACCCGCCGCGGCAACCGGCGGATAACGGCGAGACCGCGGCCCACCGCCGAGAGTTTCGGTTCGTGCACGTAACCTTCGGACTTGAGCTGTGAAATGACGGCGTTCTGGAAGCCGGGCGGCGGGCTCAGCGGCTTCATGCCGCCCAAATACGAGAAAACGTCCCGGTAGCCGGCCAGCTCCTCCTCGCACGCCCGGCACTCGTTCACGTGCCGCACGAACTCATTGCGGTCGAGGATGGCGAGCCGCCGCTCGAGGTAGTCCTGAATGATTCCGCGTGCCGCTTCGCAGTTCACGACGTTTTCCGCCTGTCTAACGATCTGCTTTCAACTCGACGATCGAGACGTTGCCGCTCGCGGTCTCGATCACCACCCGGCCCTTCCCGCTACCCACCACACCCTTGAGCGTGCGCCGGGCGATCTTGTCCAGGTGCCGGATCTCGAGATCCCCCTCGATCGTGCCCGTGCACGTGTTCACGTCCAGATAGAAACCATAATTCTCGACCGGGAGATAATTCAACACCACGTTGCCGCTGGATGTGTTGAGGCGGAACTCCTTCTCTCCGACGGGAACGATGACCACGTCGAGATTCCCGCTCGAGCTGCTCGCGCTCACGCTCCCGAGCACCTCTTCGATCTCGGCATCCCCGCTCGCGGTGCTGAAATTGACATTCCCCAGGCATCCCTTGAGCCCCAGTTTGCCCGTGACCAGGTGAATGATCGCGTCGCCCCCTATCTCCGAGGCATCCACGTTTCCACTCGTGGCCTGGATGGCAACCGTCCCTTTCACGCGGCGGACCCGGGCGTCTCCGCTGGAAGCCGCGACGCGCAGACCACCGCCTACGTTTTCCGCAACGATGGTGCCGCTCGTGAGCTCGACGGCCGACTCGCCACCTATGTCCCGCAGCAGGACGTCGCCGCTGGTGGCGTTCACCTGTACGGCGCC
>JBGSIK010000319.1:0-2821 GCA_041742575.1 Candidatus Krumholzibacteriia bacterium | reverse complement strand
ATGCCGCTTGCTGCTCGAAGCGCCGGCGTTGCTCGATGGGGTCATTGAGCTCCGAGAACGCGTTCCCGACCTCGAAACCGCACACGAACGGCTCGAAACGTTCGACCAGGCCCTGCTCGCTGCGGTGGTCCTTGGCCAGTGGGGAGAGCTCCTTGGGATAGTCGCAAACGAAAGTGGGGTCCTGGAGACGCGGTTCGACGATCTCGCTGAAGACGGAATCAAGCGCTTTCGAGATGGGCACGTCCGGCTCCAACTTGACCCCGAGACGGTGCGCTTCCGCCATCACGTCCTTCTCCTCCATCCCGCGGAATTCCACTCCCGTGGACTCCCGCAGCGCTTCGTAGAAGCGTATTCGCCGCCAGGGTTGGTTGAAGTCGATGCGGCGGCCGGCGTACTCGACGGTGCCGTCGCCGGTAAGCTCGCGGGCGATCACCCGCATCATCTCCTCGACCATATCCATGAAGTCGTTGTAGTCCAGGTAGGCCGCGTAGCATTCCATCATGGTGAACTCCGGGTTGTGAGAGCGGTCGATGCCCTCGTTCCGGAAGTCCTTGGCGAACTCGAATACACGCTCGAGACCGCCCACGAGAAGGCGTTTCAGATAGAGTTCATCCGCGATCCGGAGGTACAGCTGGATGTCCAGCGCGTTGTGCCTGGTTACGAACGGCCGTGCGGCCGCTCCGCCGTAGAGCGGCTGCAGGATCGGTGTTTCCACTTCGATGAACCGTTTGGAGATCAGGAACTGCCGCATGGTCTCCACCAGGCGCGACCGCCGATGGAACACCTCGCGCACCTTCGGATTCATGGCCAGGTCGACATAACGCTGGCGGTAGCGAAGCTCCTTGTCCGTGAGCCCGTGCCATTTCTCCGGCAGCGGGCGGAGGGCCTTGGCCAACACCTCGAAGCCGCTCGCACGAAGCGTGAGCTCGCCCGTCTTGGTCCGAAACAGAGTCCCGCGCACGCCGATCAAGTCCCCGACTTCGACCAGCTGAAACGCCTCGTATTTCTCCGGGCCCAGGACGTCCGCGCGCATGTAGAACTGGATGCGTTCGGTCGCGTCCTCGACGTGACCGAAAGCCGTCTTTCCGTGTCCGCGGATGGACATCACACGGCCCGCGACCGACAGCTCCGAGCTGTTCGCCGTCAGCGTTTCCTCGTCGCGGCGGCAATCGGAAACACGGTGGGTCACCTCGAACCGATACGGGTACGGGTTGCACCCGCGCGCGCGCAACCCGTTCATCTTCTCGATGCGCACGGCCCGCAGCTTCTCGAAGCCGGAGCCCTCTTGTGATCTCTCGAGTTCCTCCGTCATAACTTGCCTAGCTTTGCGGAACGAACCGCCACTGTCAAGGGAAAGCGCTACCCGGCGGCGTTCTTGTGCAGATATGCATCGACGAACGCGTCCAGGTTTCCGTCCAGCACGCCGTAGGCGTCGGACGTCTGTTCATCGGTGCGGTGGTCCTTGACCAGGTTGTACGGATGCAAAACGTAGGACCGGATCTGGCTCCCCCACGCGATCTCCTTCTGACCCTCCATGAGTTTGTTGAACTTCTGCCGTTCCTCTTCCAGCTTCTTGGCATAGAGCCTCGCCCGCAGGATCTTCATCGCGTTTTCTTTGTTGCGAAACTGGGAGCGCTCGTTCTGGCACTGCACCACGATCCCGGTGGGGATATGCGTGATACGCACCGCGCTGTCCGTCTTGTTGACGTGCTGCCCGCCGGCCCCGCTCGCCCGGAAGGTGTCGACCTGCAGATCTTCGCTACGCACCTCGACCTCGACCGCCTCGTCAATCTCCGGATAAACGAACACCGATGCGAAAGAGGTGTGCCGGCGGCTGCTGGAGTCGAACGGCGATATCCGTACCAGTCGATGTACCCCGCTCTCCGCCTTGAAGTGGCCGTAAGCGTTCGGGCCGTTGATTTCCAGGGACACGCTCTTCACACCCGCCTCCTCACCCGGTATCAGATCGAGCAACTTGGCTTCGAATCCCTTCCTCTCCGCATACCGGGTGTACATGCGCAGCAACATCTCCGCCCAATCCATCGATTCCGTGCCGCCGGCACCGGGGTGGATCGCGAGTATGGCTCCGCGGGAATCATCCGGGCCGGAGAAAAGCGTTTCCACCTCGCGCGACGACAGCTCCGCCTCCAGTTCCTTAAGGTCGGCAGCGACTTCGTCCACCAACGACTGGTCGTCTTCTTCCTTCAGCAGTCGAAGCAACCCGTCCGCCTCTCCGATGCGGCGGGTGAGATCGTCCATCGGTTCGACCTTCGCCTTGAGGGTCTTCGATTCGCGCAGTGCGTCATCGGACCGCTTCTTGTCTTTCCAGAACTCGGGGTCGTTCATCGATCGCTCGAGTTCGGCCAGGCGAGCCGACAAAGTCGGCAAGTCAAAGACACTCCTTGAGCTTTTCGATCCGGGATTTCATCCCCTCGAGCCGATTCAGCAGCTGATCTATGTCTTTCATTTGTTTTTCTCCTCTTCCGGTGCGCCACGCCGCCGGGACGGTCGCGCTTCCCCCCGGCCTTTCTCGTCTCGCTCTCTCCGCTCTCCCCCCATCACGCGATCAACTTGGGCGTCGACCTCGGCCAGCACGTCGCGCAAGGGCCGGTCGGTGTCGATGATCACATCCGCCTTGTCGAACGAATCCCCCATTCGCTTCTGGCTCTCGAGGCGCGCCCGGATTTCCTTTTCGCTGCGCCCGCTCTTGGCAGTGAGCCGCCGGAACTGTTCTTCCGGCCGGCAGCGGAGCGCGATCACGAGGTCGAACTCGAACGGCATCTCGACTTCCAGCAGCAGCGCGGCGTCTATCACCACGAAC
>JBGSIK010000318.1:0-11130 GCA_041742575.1 Candidatus Krumholzibacteriia bacterium | reverse complement strand
CGACGGCATCGAAACGCGCTGCGGCGACGGCGCCGGCGAACCGAAATACCGAGTGAGGAGAGGCGGATGAAATACACGCGGCCGCGTGGTACACAGGACATCATCCCCCCCGACATCGAGACGTGGCGGTACGTGGAGGATGCCTTCTATCGCACATTCGACCGCTTCGGTTATCGCGGGATACGGACGCCGATTTTCGAGCCCACCGATCTGTTCGTGCGGGCGGTGGGAGAGGAGACGGACATCATATCGAAGGAGATGTACACTTTCGTGGACCGGGGCGGCCGCAGCCTGACGCTGCGACCGGAAAACACAGCCTCGGTGATCCGCGCCTACCTCGAAAACGGCATGCACCGGTGGGGTGGTATACAGCGGTTGTGTTATCTGGGCCCGATGTTCCGGTACGATCGACCCCAGGCGGGGCGGTATCGCCAGTTCCACCAGGTAGGGGCGGAGGCGATAGGGAGCGGCAATCCGGCCATAGACGTCGAGGTGATACAGCTGGTGGTGGAATCGTTCCGCGCACTCGGGTTCGAGCAGGTAGAGATCAGGCTCAACTCGGTGGGTTCTCTGAAGTCGCGTGAGCCCTACCGGCGGGTTTTGTTGGAAGCGATCGAGGGCTGTTCCGAGGAACTGCCCGCCGATGCCCTCGAGCGCTATCGGAGGAATCCTCTGAGGATATTCGATTCCAAGGACTACGGCGACAAGCTCAAACGACGACTTCCGGTTGTCGCCGATCACCTGGCGGAGGAGGACAGAAAGCACTTCGAACGCGTCAAGCAACTTCTGGTTGCGACGGGCATGCCATTCGTGGAGGATCCGTACCTCGTGCGTGGTTTGGATTACTACACGCGGACCGTCTTCGAGGTGTACCACCGGGAGCATGGAGCGCAGAGCGCGTTGTGCGGTGGTGGTCGCTACGACGATCTGGTTGAGCAATGCGGCGGGCCGCCGACCCCCGCCATCGGATTCAGCATCGGATTGGAGCGTGTCATCGCCTCCTTGCCAGAGGACGGCGCCGCCCGCCGACACGCCGGCGAGCAAGTCGAGTACTACATCGTGTGCGTTGACGAAGAAGCGGCGGCGCGGGCGCTGCGCGCCGCGACCGTGCTGCGTCGGTCCGGCAACACGGAAGTCGATTTGTCCGGCCGTTCGGTCAAGAAACAGCTCCAGGTGGCGGCAGACAAGCGGGCGGTATACGCGGTCATCGTGGCTTCCGATCGCCAGGACGCCGTCGTTTGCAGGCGGCTCGCTGGGCGCGCGGAAACAGTCGTGGCGGACGACTCCCTGGGGGGGTTCGCCGAGGGCCAATTGTCGCAAGGGAGGCAAGAGGGGTGAAGGACCAGGAATTCTGGGTTCCGTTTTCTCGTTCGCACACCTGTGGAGAACTCCGTGAGACCGACGTGGGAGAGACGGTACGGCTCATGGGGTGGGTAGCGAGGTTGCGCGATCTCGGCGGGCTCAAGTTCATCCACCTGCGCGATCGATACGGTATCACACAGCTCATCGTCGATGTGAGCGATCAGGGATTGGCGGGGCCGGTCGGCGGGCTCCGGCAGGAAGATGTGATCGCCGTGGAGGGCGTGGTGAACGCTCGGCCGGCGGACATGGCGCGTGATGAGATCGCGACCGGTCGCGTCGAGGTCGCGGTCCGCCGCCTTTTCGTTCTCAATCAGTCCGAGGTGCCGCCGTTCGCGATCGCCGACGAGGTCAAGGCGCACGAGGATCTGCGTCTCAAGTTCCGGTACCTCGACCTGCGCCGTCGCCCGATGAGGGACAATATCGAGCTCCGGCATCGCGTGACGCTGGCGATCCGGAACTACCTGAGCGCGCGGAATTTCCTCGAGATCGAAACCCCGATGCTGGTGCGGTGCACGCCGGAAGGGGCACGCGACTACCTCGTGCCCAGCCGGGTTCACCCGGGTTGCTTCTACGCGTTGCCGCAGAGCCCTCAACTTTACAAGCAGATACTGATGGTGTCGGGATTCGATCGCTATTTCCAGCTCGCCAGGTGCCTGCGCGACGAAGACCTGCGGGCGGATCGCCAGCCCGAGCACACGCAGATAGACATCGAAATGAGCTTCGTGCGGGAGCACGATGTGTTTGATCTGTGCGAGGGGCTCATGGGCGAGATCTTCCGTGTGGGACGCGGATTGAAGCTGCAGACACCTTTTCCCGTGCTGCGGTACGCGGAAGCGATCGAGCGTTTCGGCACGGACAAGCCGGACCTGAGATTGGGGATGGAACTCCGGACGTTGACGGACCTGTTCGACGGCACCGGATTCAAGGTGGTGAGCGGGGCCATAGCACGCGGGGAGGTGGTGCGGGGATTCGTCGTCCCCGGAGGCGCGACTATCGCCAAGCGGCACCTGGATGAACTGGAGGCCGAAGCGAAGGCCGGAGGAGCCGGAGGATTGCTGCACCTGAAATACGTGGACGGCAAGCTCGGCGGTCCGGTAGCGAAATTCCTCGGGGACGCCGTCTTGAACCGGATCGTGGAGGGCTGCCGGCTAACGGAAGGGGCGTTGTTGCTGGCCGTCGTGGGCGGATACCCCATGGTGTCGACTGTACTCGGCAGGCTCCGCGTGTCGATGGGACGGTCGTTGGGGCTCGGTGACCGCGACCGGTTCGAATTCCTGTGGGTGAATGAGTTCCCGCTCTACGAGTGGGACCAGGAGCACAAAGCCTACACGCCTTGCCATCATCTGTTCTCGATGCCCTACCGGGAGGATCTCGAGTACCTCGAAAAGGAGCCCTTGAAAGTCAGGGCCCATCTCTACGATCTGGTGTGCAACGGAACCGAACTCGCATCCGGCAGCATCCGGATCCACAATCGGGAGCTTCAAGAGCGGGTCATGGCCGCGACCGGGATCTCGCGTGAGGATGCCGCGCGCAGGTTCGGGTTCCTTTTGGAAGCCCTGGAATATGGTGCTCCCCCACACGGTGGAATCGCTCCGGGCCTTGATCGGGTCGTGATGTTGCTCACGGGGGCCGAGTCGATCCGGGACGTGATCGCGTTTCCGAAGACTCAAAAGGCCACGTCATTAATGGACGATGCCCCGTCGCCCGTCGATGCGGCGCAGTTGGATGAGCTCGGTATTGCGCTCAAGCGGGTGGACTAGCGACGCACGCTTACTTGCCGGGTTGGCGCGAACAGACCCGGGCGGGGGGAGCTGTAGCAATCTGGGACCCGTGCCGGCGGCTTCAACCAGGATCGTAGTCGAACCTCGGATCTCATTGGTCTAGAATGGATTCCGGGGATCTCTGACCCATAATCCGACGGGTTCGCTGGTATTGGCCTACAATTTGTTAACAAACACCAATTTGTACGAGTGGGCGTCTGTTATAATACATTTGTATAGAATGTCCCTGTTTGCCCGCTCACGGTTGCCGACGGTTGTGAGCGGGCGCCTGGAGTTTTATCTTTTTGGGGGATTCGCAGGAATCCCCTTGGCTTATAATGTTTCTCAGGGCGTGCCCCGCGTCGTGCCCGGGAGGATCGCAAAGAGTGAGGACCAAAAAAAGGGTTCTTTCCTTCGAGGGTGTGGATCCTCTTGAGCTTTTCGGTTCACGGGAAAGCCACCTGCAGCTGGTCGAAAAGCGGTATCCCGGTGTGGTGATCGTTCGTGGCGAAGACATCATTCTGCGGGGCACCGAGGAGCAGGTGGACCGGCTCACCGAGTTCTTCGGCGAATTGATAGACATCGCTCGCAACGGCCGGACCATCACCGAGCAAGATTTCAGCTATGTCCTCGACAAGAAAGGCGGCGCGGAAACGCGTGCGGAATATAAAGATCTGGAGCGGGACGTTCTGGTCTCCACACGCAGGGGAAGGGTGATCAAACCCCGAACACCCGGCCAGAAGCGGTACATCGACGCCATCCTGAAGTACGACATCACCATCGGCATCGGCCCCGCGGGCACGGGTAAGACCTATCTGGCGGTGGCGTGCGCGGTGGCCGCGCTCAAGTCCGGCCAGATGGACAGGATCTTCCTGGTACGACCGGTGGTGGAGGCGGGCGAGAGCCTGGGTTTTCTGCCCGGTGACTTTCAGGCGAAACTCGACCCGTACGTCCGTCCGATCCTCGATGCGCTCGACGACATGCTCGGTCATGAGAGAACGATGAAGATGATGGAGGCCGGCACCATCGAAATCGCGCCGCTGGCTTACATGCGCGGCCGGACGCTGAACGACGCGTACGTGATTCTGGATGAAGCCCAGAACACGACGGCGCTCCAGATGAAGATGTTCCTGACGCGTCTGGGCGAGAATGCCAAGGCGGTAGTCAACGGCGACATCACTCAGATCGACCTCGAACCGCCAGCGCGGTCGGGGCTCCTGGCGGTGCAGCGGATTCTCACCGGGATCGAGGGGATCGAATTCGTTTACTTGGGCCGGGACGACATCGTCCGGCACAAGTTAGTACGCCGGATCGTGGACGCGTTCGAAAACAGCGACGGTGCAGGCACGGAGTAGTGGACCATGGCTTTTCCGTTCTCGAAGATGTTCCGCAGGAAGCGAGCGGTTTCCCGCAATGAGCGCGCGGAGAAGTTCTCCAGCCGTTTCATGCTTCGAGGCGACTACACGCGGGGCCTGGCTCCGCGCCTGATCGTCGCGGCGATATTCACCGCGTGTGCGGTGGTGCTGGTACCGCCGACGCGGCTCACGCGCAACGTCGACTTCACCGCCGGCGACATTGCCGACCGGGACATCGTCGCTCCGATCAACTTTCAGGTTCCCCTTTCACCCGAGGAACTCAAGCTCAGGCGGGCCCAGGCGTCTCTGAGCGTTCCGCCGGTGTACCTGCGGGGCCGGGACATGGAGCGCGACCTCGCCCGCGATCTGTCGGCTCTCGTCGACACGCTTTCCACGATCGTCTCCTCCGATACGCTGCCGGACGACCGCAAGGTGAACGCTGCCGCATCGTGGCTGCCGAACCTCTCGCGAAGCGTCCTGCAAGCGGTCATGGCCCGGAAGACGCTATCGCAGGTGGGTCGGGCGGCCCTGGAGACACAGAACGAAATCTTTGCGCGCGGGCTCATCGACAATGCCGCCCTCATCCGCCGCAACAATTACCGCGAGATAACGGTGGTTGAAGGCACCAGCGAGCTGACCCGCAACGTCGCGGACGTTCTGGACCAGAGCCGGCTGGACCAGGTCGTGCGCGAGGAAGCGATCGAGAAACTCGGCCGGGACCGGGAGAGCAACCAGGTTTTTTTCGAGCTGGTGCGGGGGCACGTGTTGCCGAACCTCACCTTCGACGTCGAAGAGACCAACCGGCGGCGGGAAGCCGCGGTCAGCCAGGTGAAAAGCTACTTCCCCGTTTCCAAGAATGAGCGCATCGTCGGCAAGCACGACAAGGTCACGAAGGAGCAGGAGATAGTCCTGCGGGCGCTGGAAGACGCCCGGGCGGCCCAGAAGGCCTCGCAAACCCCGCTGGTCACGGTCAAGCTGCACGCGAGCGAAACGCTGCGGGTGCTCCTTTTCTGCTTTCTGTTCGGGGCCTACCTGTACGTGTTCAATCGGAAACTCTACAAGGACTTCGGTGCGGTGGGGGCAATCTCCGCCGTGATGTTGCTGTACTTGGCGTCGGTCGCGGTTGTGGTGAGGTTCGCTTTAAACCCATACGTCATTCCGGTGCCGTTCGCCGCAATAATGCTGGCGGCGCTGTTCGACTATCGCTTGGGGTTGGTGGCGGCGATTTTCGCGGCCTTGTTGGTCCCGCTGGTGACGAACATGCCGGGGAATGTCGCATTCGTGGCCCTGCTCGCCGGCGCGGTCGGCGTGGTGGGCATCGAGAAGATGCGCTCCCGCAGCCACGTGTTCTCGATCTTCCTCCACATCTCGGCGGCCTACGTGGCGGGTATACTCGTCTTTGAGTTGGGGCAGGCGGAATCGATCCGTGGCGCGTTGTCCAATTCGGTCTGGGGGGTCGTCAACGGGCTCTTCTCCAGCGCCGCCGTCATGTTCCTGCTCCCGGTGTTCGAGGCCGTGTTCGGGTGCACGTCACGATTCTCTCTGCTCGAGTTAACCGATCTCAACAAGCCCATCCTCAAGCGCCTCAACATGGAGGCTCACGGTACCTATCACCACTCGATGTTGATCAGCAATCTGGTCGACACCCTGGCTGAGGCGATCGGCGCGGACGCGCTCAAGGCGCGCGTCATGGCGTACTACCATGATATCGGAAAGATCTTCAAGCCGGAGTACTTCTCCGAAAACCAGAACGGTGGATTCAACAAACACGAAAAGATCACTCCGCAGATGAGCGCGCTGATCCTCGTCTCTCACGTCAAAGACGGAGTAGAGCTGGCGCGCGAGGAGAAGCTGCCGGAACTCGTTATCGACGCGATCAGGGAGCATCACGGGACCACGGTCATGGCGTATTTCTATCAGAAGGCGCTGGAGACGGACTCCCACTCGAGCCTCAAGAAAGACGACTTCCGCTACCCGGGCCCCCGACCCCGTTCCAGGGAGTCAGGATTGCTCATGTGCGCCGACACCGTGGAAGCGGCCGTTCGTTCGCTCAAGGATCCGACGCCGGCCCACATCCGCAATATGGTCGCCAAGTTGATCGATGCCCGCGCGAGGGAAGGCGAACTGGACGACAGCGGTCTCACACTCAAGGACCTGAGCGTGGTCAAAGAGAAGTTGGTGTCCATTCTCACCGGCATCTATCACAAGCGCATCGCATACCCCGGCCAGGAAGAGGAGGGGATCGCCCCGAGTGAATCTGTCGTTAAGTCGGTCTGACGAGGCGGGCCTACCCTGGCTCGACGACGCCGTCATCGAATCGATGCGCAGGGTGTGCGAGGCGCTGGGGGCGGACGATCTCACCGTCGAGATGATCGTCGTCGACGACCCCCGCATCCAGGGCATCAACCGGGAGTTCCGGGGCGTCGACCGGCCCACGAATGTGTTGTCGTTTTCGTATCTCGATGACGACTTGCCCCACGAGGGGGACGACCTGGCGGGCGAGGTGTACGTTTCGCACCAGACTGTGGAAAAGGAGGCGAATGACTTGGGGGTGAGCCCGCGTTGCGCGTTTCTCCGGGTCGGCGTGCACGGATTGTTGCACGTGCTCGGTTACGATCACGAGAGGGACAGCGATGCGGAGCGCATGGCGGCCGAGGAGCGCAGGATACTCTCGCCGCTCCTCGCGCCGGAAGAGATGGAAGCGTTCTTCTGAACCAGCGGGCCCCCGCGGGTAAATGGGTTCCAACGTGGATTTCGTGCTCTTGGGTGTTTCGATGGTGCTGTTCGGGCTGGTGAGGGGCGTGTGCGCGGCGCTGGAAATACAGTCTCTCGGCACCGCCGACAGGTCGGGTCCGGGAGAGGAGGGAGAGGACGAGGAGAGCTATCTCGACCGCCTGCTGGATGATTCCGTTCGCACCGGGCTCGCGTTGGGTTTGGTCCGGGCGTTGGCGTTCGCGGCAACCCTGATCACGTCGGCGCGGGTGGCCGTCATCCATCTGTTCGATAGTTCGGAGCGCGGGGTGATGGCAACAGCGCTCTTCGTAACGGCGTCGGTGTGCGTTCCTTTGCTCGCGGGCCAGCTGCTGGCGGTTCACAGCCCGGAACGGTACCTGGGTGCCACCCGATTCGTGTTCTACCCGCTCATCCGTTTGCTGCGGCCGCTGGCCGGAATCCTGGCGCCGCGACTCGATCGCGCCTGGCCGGGTGTGGTCGGGCTGATCGTCGTGCGTCTCGTTCCACTCCGGCGGAAACTGGAGATGTTGGGTGCCCAGGACGGCGGCGGGCCCGACGAGGGGCAACAGCTCATGTCCAGCATTTTCGATTTCGGCGAGACCCGAGTGCGCGAGGTGATGGTGCCTCGGGTGGACATCATCGCCGTGGAGGCTTCGCTGGATACGAACGAGGCGATCAGAATCGTGTTGGACGCGGGGCATTCGCGGGTACCGGTATACGAGGACAGCATCGACAGGATCGTGGGCACGCTCTACACCAAGGATCTGCTGAGAAAGACTGTCGACCACGAGGAGTTCTCGCTGAGGGAAATAGCGCGCGAAGCCTTCTTCGTCCCCGAGAGCAAGATGATCGCCGAACTGCTGACGGAGTTCAAGACACGCAAGCAACACCTCGCGATCGTCGTCGATGAGTACGGAGGAACGGCGGGGATCATCACGCTCGAGGATGTGCTCGAAGAAATTGTGGGGGACATCCAGGACGAGTTCGACGCGGAAGAGGAGCTGTTCGAGCGCATCGATGAGGACACGGCTGTTTGCAACGCCAAGATGCGCCTCGACGAGTTGGGCGAGCTTCTGGGCATGGAGTTTCCCGAGGATGGCCCCGACAGCCTGGGCGGGTTGCTCTACCAGGGGATCGGCAAAGTGCCGCGGGTGGGCGACAAACAGCGGATGAACGGCCTGGAGTTCGAGATTCAGACCGTGGCGCGACAACGGATAGGCAAGGTACTGATAAGGGGGCTCCGCTCATTGCAGCGTGGGACCGCCGACCAGACCGGGTGAACTCACCATGCCTCGAAAGAAAACAGAGTTGGCGAAATACTTGCAGCGCAGGTTCATCACTGGTGTGCTGATTCTGATGCCGGTGGTGGTCACCGCTTGGATATTCTGGAAGATCTTCAGCTCGGTCGACAACATACTCGCGCCCCTGCAGGAACGCTACATCATCCTCGACTGGCCGGGTGTGGGCTTCGTGGTGGTGCTGTTGCTGGTGCTTCTCGTCGGCATCATCGGCGGAAATCTGATCGGCCGGCGCATGATCTCGGCGGGCGAACGGGTCGTTTTCAACATCCCCCTCATCCGGCGGGTGTACACTGCCGTGAAGCAACTGGGCGAGGTTTTTCTGGCCGACAAGAACACGGTCTTCAAGGAAGTGGTTCTGGTCCGCTTCCCGCACCGGGACAGCTTCGCATTGGGTTTTGTCACGCGCGAGGGCTCCGATCAATTCAAACTGGCTCGCGAAGGCTGCTTGCTAAATGTGTTCGTACCGACCACACCGAATCCCACCTCAGGGTTCCTCTTGTTGATACCTCCCTCCGACGTGATCCGGATCCCGGTCACCGTCGAGGAAGCCCTGAAAATGGTGATCTCGGGCGGCGCGTATTCGGCCGTGCCCGAGACCAAGCCACCCGTTTCACCGCTCTGAGCTGCCCTGCGCTGACCTGAACTTTCCACCGCTCAAATCGACCTTGCCTTAGTTCGGGATGTTTATCTACGATCGCCGGCATGGACCGGTCCATCCACGGAGACTCGGACAGAGTGCGGCAGTTCATCGCCAAGGGAGATAGTGCTTCGCTGGAGAGCTTCCTGGCGACTCTGCACCCGGCCGATATCGCCGACATCGTGCAGCAAATCGAGCCCGACGAGCAGGTCGCGGTGCTCAAGCGTCTGCCCAGGCCCCTCGCAGCCGAGGTGCTCACCGAAATAGACCAGTATTCCGGGCGGGCGCTTCTCCTGCTGCTTTCGGACCGGGACGTCGTTTCCCTGCTGGGCGAGATGCCGTCGGACGACGCCGTCGACATCATGTCGGCGATGCCGCTGGAACGATCGGAGCGAGTCGAGGCCCTCCTTCCCACCGAGGACAGGGAACAGATTCAGGAGTTGATGGAGTTCGACGAGGAGACCGCCGGCGGCATCATGGAGGCCGAGCGTATCGCCGTCAGGGACGATTCCACCATCTCCGATGCGATCCGGCTGGTGCGGGCGAGCGCCGACGAGATCGAGAACATCCAGAAGGTATTCATCGTCGACGACCGCGATGTGCTCGTAGGCCACGTGCGTGTCCTCGATCTGCTCCTCCATCCCGAGGACACGCCGGTCCGCGACGTGATGAAGCGCAGTTCGGTGAGCGTTCCCGTGGACATGGATCAGGAGGAAGTCGCCGCGCTCTTCGGCAAGTACGACGAGTTCACACTTCCGGTCGTGGACGCGGGCAACAAGCTGGTGGGGCGCATCACCGTGGACGACATCATCGACGTCATGGAAGAGGAGGCATCCGAAGACATTGTGCAGATCGCCGGCACGACCGAAGCGGAACTGGGGGCGACTTCTCCGTTCAAAGTGTCCCGCAACCGACTGCCCTGGCTGGTCACCGGGCTGGTTGGGCAAGTGGTGGCGGCCCTGATCGTGAGTCACTTCGAGGTCTCGCTCCGGACCTACGTCGTGCTCGTCTTTTTCATCCCGCTGATCGTCGGGACCGCCGGCGCAATCGGCATGCAGGCGGCGGTGGTCGTGGTGCGCGAGCTGGCGCTGGGCCAGATCGACCTGTTGCGGATAGGCCGCCGGGTATTGAGGGAACTGGGAGTGGCCGTCATCAACTGGTCGGTTCTGGGCGCGATTCTGTTCATAACGGCGATGGTGTGGCAGCGCGAGTTGGGACTCGCGGTCCTCCTCATCGTCGCGCTGCTGATCGCGATCGTGGTCGCGGCGGTGGTCGGGTCGTCGATGCCGCTGGTCTTGCGGAGGTGGAGGGTCGATCCGGCCGTCGCGGCGGGCCCGTTCGTGACCGTTTCCAACGATATCATTGGTCTGGTGGTGTACCTTTCGCTGGCGACGCTTTACCTCGCCCATTTCCGCTAGCGGCTGGGGCGTGGCTTGCGTGCGGCGGTGTTCCCGGTATGCTCGTCAAGGACGAAGGTGTGGTGCTCCGCGTCGCGCGCAGCGGCGAGAGCAGTCTGCTCGTGACCTTCCTCTCCCGGGGAATGGGCAAGGTGCGTCTGCTGGCCAAGGGTGTTCTCGGGCCGCGGCAGCCGTCACGCGGGATGCTCGACGTCGGCAATCACCTGGAGGCGCTGTTCTATTACAAAGAGGGACGGAACGTTTACTACCTGAAGGAAGCCTCCCTTCTTTCACCGCCGTGGCCCAACCGGGAATCCCTTCCGCACCTGGCCGCTTGCCTCGCCGTGGCGGAACTTCTCGACCAGGTCTGTTACGCGGGGGGAGCGGACGAATCGGTGTTGGACCTCGCGGTCGATTTCGTCCGCGCGGGAGGGGGCGACGACCCTCTCCTCCTGTTCCTGGCATTCGAACTCAAACTGCTCGCGTCGCTGGGGACCTACCCCGAGCTCACGCGCTGCGCGGTGTGTGGGGACGACGTGGCCGGGGGCGAGTACGATGCGCGCGAAGGCGAGAGTCGCTGTTCGC
>JBGSIK010000317.1:0-7428 GCA_041742575.1 Candidatus Krumholzibacteriia bacterium | reverse complement strand
ACCGTAGGCCAGCATGATGTCTCTGGCTTCGTTGCCGAGGGACTCGAAGTTCTTGTTGAATTTGGTGTTATAGCTATTCAAAAAGTAATTTACGAATTTCAGCAGGTCTTCTTTGCGCTCCCGCAGCGGAGGGATGCACATGGGTACGACCTTGAGCCGGTAGAAGAGGTCGGGACGGAAGCGGTTCTCGTCCACTTCCTTCTGCAGGTCGCGGTTGGTGGCGCTGATGATGCGGACGCTGACGTGGATGTCCGTCGTTCCACCCAACCGCCGGAATGTCATCCGCTCCAACACGCGCAAGAGCTTGACCTGAATGGTCAGGCTCATTTCACCGATCTCGTCCAGGAACAACGTGCCCCGGTTGGCCATTTCCAGAAGCCCCTGCTTCTGGGATTTCGCGTCGGTGAAAGCTCCTTTTTCGTAACCGAAGAGTTCGCTTTCCAAGAGCTGCTCGGGCAAGCTGGCGCAGTTGATGTCCAGGAATGGTTTCTCGAATCGGTTGCTGTAGCGATGGATGAGTCGCGCGACCATCTCCTTGCCCACGCCGCTTTCGCCCTCAATCAGTACGGTGGTGGTGTCGCTCTTGGCGACCTGCTGAATGACGTCGTACACCTTTTTCATCTGCGGGCTCTCGCCGAGGATGTAGTCGAAACCGACGTCAGGGTCCATCTGCCGCTTGAGCTGGAGCACTTCCCTGCTCAGACGCTCACTGTCCAGCCCCTTGCGAATGACGAGCAGCAGCTGATCCAGGTTGATCGGCTTGCCCACGAAGTCGTAGGCGCCGGCTTTCATGGCTTTGACGGCGGTTTCGATGTCACCAAAAGCGGTGATCATGACGACGCAGATCTCGGGGAAGGTCTCCTTGATCCGCCGCAGCACCTCGAGGCCGTCTATGTCGGGAAGCTTGAGGTCCAGGAGCACGAGATCCGGGATTACCTCCCGGGCCTTCTCGACCGCCTCGAGACCGGTCTTGGCGGTGACGGTCTCGTACCCCTCCTGGGTGAGAGTCTTCTCCAGGAAGAAGCGGATGGTGTCTTGGTCATCTACCAGCAGGATGACCGATTTTACTTGTGTCTCCATGTCGTACCTGCGTCGCGGGCAAATAGACGGTAAATGCCGAACCTGATCCGTACTGGCTATCCACGTGGATATAGCCGCCGTGTTGCTGGACGATACCGTGCGTTACGTACAGTCCCAGCCCGGTCCCACTGCTCTTGGTGGAAAAAAACGGTTCGAAAACGCGGTTCTTGTCTTCCTCCTTGAAACCCAGCCCGTAGTCCCTGACCTCGATGATAACAAAATCCTGAATGGCGTCAAACAGAACGTCGCTCACAGCCGAGAGATAACGCACGGTTACCACCACCTCACCGCCGGGGTGGCTGGCCTCGATGGCGTTTTTGAGCAAATTGATGATGACCTGCGTGATGCGGTCGGCGTCGACCGATACCGTGCGGCGCGTCTCCGGGAACACCATCTTCATGGTCACCGTCCGCTTTTTCGCCAATTCCTGCATGCTGGCCACTCCGTTGCGCACGAGCGCTTCCATGTCGGCATCGCCGTAAATAAGGTCGCCGACCCGCACCACGTTCATGAGGTCTCCGATGAGGCGGTCTATTCTGCTTACCTCCTGCAGTATGAAATCGATGTTCTCCACTTCGCTTTCTGCGATCTGGCCCGCGCGCTTCAGGTATTGGATTCCGGCGGCGATCCCGGTGAGCGGATTCCGGATCTCGTGGGCGATGCTGGAGGACAGCCGCCCGAGTGCGGCGAGCTTGTCGAGATGAGCGATCTGCTCCTCCATACGTTTGATACGGGCTGTGTCCGTGAAGACAGCCAGAACGCCCTGTATTCTCCTGGACTCGTCGTGCAGGAACGTGGTGTTGAGGATGATGGGGTCGACCCCACCCGCCTTCTTGTTGAGCCAGGCTTCCTGTTGAAACGTGCGGCGGCCGGTGTGAAGAGTGCGCAGGACGGGGTTGCCGTTACCTTCCGCGACGGTGTCGCTGATGAGATAACCTACGCTCATGCCGATCAGTTCATCGTGGGTGTATCCGGAGAGCTGGACCGCCGGCTCGTTGGCGAGTTTGATGCGGCCGTCGATGTCGATGGTGATGAGACCGTTTATCATGCTGTTGATCACATTCTCCCGGAAACTCTCCTCATGCTTCAGTTCCTGGAACAGGCGCGTGTTCTCGAGCATCGTGCTGAGCTGCACCGCCAGCGTTTCCACCGAAACCAGATCCACTTTGCTCAAGGAAGCGGCCTTGAATCCATCGGTCACGCCGAGCACGCCGAGCACCGGGATCCGGCCGCACGCCGGGCATGTGTAAGCGTCATCGCGTTCGAGCTTCTCCTTCTGCACCTGGTTCATCCTGAGGATGCAATCCTGCTTGAACCCGCAATCCTGGGTGGCGGTGCTCTTGACCAGCGGGACGATGACGGATGAATTCATCGTGCTGTCGGGAAAAATCGGCCGCCCGTTCACGACGCCGATCTGATGCATTTCGGGGTCACGGATGAGCAGCGGCTGGTGCATCTGGACCGCTTTTTTGAGAAGACCGTTCAACTGGCCCAATTCGAGCCTGGTTTGCTCGAAGGTGTTTCCCGCGGCGGTATCGCGGAACGTGTGGAAGTTGAACCCCTGCCAGTCGTCGTGATAGATGCCGATGAAGAGCTCGCGGTATCCCAGTCCCTTGGACAGGAAGTTGACCACCGCGTCCACGACCTTGGACTCGTCCAGCGAGGAGACCAGTGTGAGGCCGATCTCCTTGATGCTCAGGAGCTGGATGTTCTTCTCCACGAGTTGGAAGTTCTTGCGCTCCACCTCGGCCACGAGCTCCTTGAAGAACTTGTGCATCAATCTGTCCGGGTCGTGCTCCCGGACCTGGGCCACATCGGGAAGGAGCGCGCTCTGAGTGTGCTGGATGCTCTGCAGGAGCGACCGGTAGCGACGCCACTTGACCCGCCTTTCGACCAACGTGTGGACCGCGACGATCAGCAACGTGCACGGAACGTACACGAACCACGGTGTGAACCTCACCAGCAGCACGACGGCCAGGCCGTAGAGAATCACCCTGGTTATGACCCTGGCGTCGGTTATTCCGCGCAGCAACGGAACCGTAGCGTGCCTCCCGCGCAAAACCCTCGGCGGAGCCCGAAACCCGTCTCGCCCGAAGCCGGCGTCACAGGCAACGGATTTCGGCGTCCACGCCCATTTCTTTCGAGATACGCCGGATCTCGGCCTCGTAGACGGGGTTCATGACCAGTATAAGACCGGGCCTGTAATCCCGCAAGAATACAGGCGGTACGATCTCGTGCCCCGACCCGGCCACGAACCTGCCGTGCTTGTTGGGGCTCACGTCCACAGCGTACTCTATCCTCCGGCGCGGATCGAGCAGATTGAGGAATGTGACCCCTTTCGAGCCCGCGCCCCAGACCACCGCGCGGCGCCCGGCCGACCGGACGGCATCGAGTTCCCGATTCCACTGGCCGGTCAATCCCTGGAATCGCGCCGTGAAGGCCTTGACCAGTTCCCGCACGGCAGGGGACGCGCGGGTCGACTTCTCGACGGGTTGCGTGGACGGATCCCTGGTCTTCGCGTGCAGCCCGAGGTACTGGCCCTCGAACTCTTCCGCGACCTCGTCGACGGCGAACCCGGACTTCTCGAAAACGTAGCGCAATGACTCGTGAGTGAAGTAACACGGGTGCTCGTAAATCACGTCCCACACGAAGGTGTGTTCCATCGTATATGTGGCGTTCGGGACCTCGAAGTAGACCGGGACTCCGAGACGACTGATCCCCCGCCTCACCTTGTCCAGGAATTCGCCGGGCCTCTGGATGTGCTCCAGGACATGCCGGCAACTGACGAAGTCTCCCCCGTGATCGGCGTAATTCTCGGAGTAGTAATCCCGGATGATGCGGATGTCGCCCCGCTCCGGGTCGATGTCGTCGCGCGGCGCGAAACTGGGGTCGAATCCGATGCCGTGGTTCCCGCCCAGATCGCAGAGGAGCTTGAGGAAGTCCCCCTTGCCGCATCCCACGTCGACGACAGTTTTCCTCCGCAGGTGGTGGCGCTCGACCAGCCGGCGCGCCAGGGATTCCGCGTATTCCTGGAACCGGCCCGAGAAGTGCAGGCAGTTGTCGTAGCTTTCGGTGTACTCGATCCTGGCGGGATCGAAAGCGGCGTTGGCTATGAAGCCGCACGAGCTGCAGTGAACCAACTCGATGTCGCCCCGCACCGCGGCGGTGGCGCGTGCGCGCGATTCCCACAGCACGTTGCACAGCACGGGCATGCTGGGGAGCGACAGAAACAACTCGCAGTCACCGCCTCCGCAGACGGGACAGAGGAAAGGTTCGCGGGTGCGCATTCGGTCCTCCTACAGAGCGATCAGTTCGGGAGCGAGTCCCAGCTTCTCGAGCCGCGCCCGGATTTCCTCTGTGTAAATGCGATTCATGACGATGACGACACCGGGATCATATGTCTTCAGGAACTCCGGTGGTTTCACTTCCCTGCCGAGGCCGGGTATGAACTTGCCGTGCCGGTGCGGGTTGATGTCGACGATGTAATCGATCTCGCCTTCCAGGCCCACGGTGGTCATGAACGCCACGCACTTCGAGCCCGATCCCCACACCACCGGCTTCCTGCCCTGGTCGTGCATGCGTACGACTTCCGTCTTCCATTGTTCCAGCTTGGATGGGATCAATGATGAGAAACGTTCGACGTGTCCGACCATCTCCGCCACCGACTCCTCCAGCGGGTGGATGCGCTGCGACGGCGCCTGCGTCGGAAGCGCCTCGACCAGCAGGTACTGATCGTCGTATTCCAGAGAGAGCCCCGTCACTTCGAAGGACGTCGCGCGGAAAAGCCGGGCGGCCGAACCCGGCGAGAAGTAGGAGCAATGCTCGTAGTAGATGTCCTCGAACGCGAGGTCCTTCACGACTCGCTTCGCGTCCGGAATCTCGAAGAATACGATCGTGCTGGTCCGGTCGCCTATCGACCGGCGGATGATGGCCAGAAACTCATTCGTTCTGTGGATGTGCTCCAAAGTGTGCCGGCACATGATCATGTCACCGACGTAATCGGCGTACTTCTCGGAGTAGTAGTCGGCGATGACGGTGATGCGGTCGGCGACCGCGCTCTTGATCCGATCCTTCACGCAAGTGGGATCGATTCCCACCCCGTGGTTGTGTCCCAGCTCGCACATGAGGGCGAGAAAATCTCCCTTGCCGCATCCGATCTCGACCACGCGCTTCTCCCGCATCCCGTGCTTCTCGATGAGCCCTTGGGCAAGCTGCATCGCGAATTTGTTGAAGGTCTGGGAGTAGCTCTGCTGGTCCTCGTAAACGGACGAATACGCCGAGTACTTCGGGTTGAATACCACGTTGGATACGAAACCGCACTTCCCGCAAAGTCCCAGTTTGAGATCGTCGCGCGGGAACTCGAGCGAGTCCTCCCGGGTTTTCAACATGAGACAGCTGTGGACGGGAATGTGGTTCACCTCATAGAAAACCGACATTTTGCCGGAGCCGCAGCTCGGGCATTTATCCTCGAATTTCGTCATCGTCCGATCTCCTCGTGCTGTTGTCTTTCCACAGTCACCGCCCCGCGGCGTCCAGCCAAACGTGGACGAACTTGTACTGCCACCACCCTATCGAGACCACGTCGAGATCCCCGTCGCCGTCCAGATCGCAAAGGCGTGCGCCCAGGTGGCTCGAATGGGACGACAGCTCAACGGGACGCACGATCCATCGCTTCCCGCCGTCCACATTCTCGAACACCGCGGTGAGATTGTCGGGCGCGCCATCGACATCGTGCTGGTCGGTATGCTCGGCTGCCACGATATCGACGTCTCCGTCGCCGTCCATGTCGGCAACATCCATGCTGTTGACGGACCTCAGAAGTGTGACCGCGTGCCGCGTCCAGGTCCCGCCCGCGGCGTTTGCCGGCGCACGGAACCAGTATATGTGGGCGTTGTACTCCCAATCTCGCGTCTCCTCGGTGACGATCACGTCGGGACGCGAGTCACCATCGATGTCCGCGATGGCGACCCGGTCGAGCCACTGGCCGGTAGAGGAAGGCCCGATGACGTGCGCGCGCCATGAGCCTCCGATCTCACTGGTGTCCCCCGGGTTTTCGAGCCAGATTACCTGGTGCCCGTCCTGGAAAACCGCAGCCACATCGACGTCGCCGTCTCGGTCGATGTCGCCGGCCGCGACGCCTTCCTCCTCGGTCTGCGCCGAGATCTGCGCGATGGGCCATGGCCCCGACGCGTTGGCCCCGGTGGGCAGCTGGGCCAGGAACAGCGCTTTTCCGCGCGTAAACACAAGCTCCGGTTTGCCGCCCGCCACGATCTGTGCCTCGGTGTACCCCTGTGTCCGGCCTTCGGGAACGCTACCCACGGATCGCGACTCCCAGGTCGTTGCGGCGGAGTCCTTCGACTCGATCCATACCAGTGCGTTGCCGGAAACGCCAACGAGATCGCATGCGAGATCGCCATCGACATCGGTCGCGAAATACACATCCACGTTGTCCGGCAGGCGCGTGGGGTCCCATCGCGTGGTGATCGCCGCGCCGGGGTTGCGGTAGAAGTAAGAACCAGCCACGATATCGTTATCTCCGTCCCGGTCAACGTCCGTGAACACCAGGCCCGTTTTTTCCAGCTGGTCGCGCGGCCGCCGGTCGTCTGCGGCGAAGTAAACCCAGTCCGACGGGGCGGTCAGGTTCTCCCACCATTCGACTACTCGTTCGGACCCGCCGTAGTTCTTCCCCACCATGTCGACATCACCGTCGGCATCGATATCTGCGACCTGCAGGTTGTGGGAACCGGCGCGGGAAATCGTCTGGGCCTGCCAGGACTCTCCGTTTTTCAAGAACAGCAACACCCGTTGCTTCGCCGACGTGTGCATCTCAGCCATGGCGACGTCGGGATCGCCGTCGAGATCGAAATCGGCGACCTGCAGGCTGTGGGCGCCGGTGAAAGGACCCCGGGCAATGTCGTGGCGGCGCCACGGTCCGCTGGCGGGGTCCGGCGGCGCTTCAAACCAGGCCAGCGGTCCGTCCGATTCGGAGACGCTCAGCACCACATCGAGCCTGCCGTCTGAGTTCAGATCGGCGGCGCGAGCGCGGGTTTCTGAATGCCAGCTCGGGTCGATGGGGTGCTCCGGCCACGCGCCTTCGGCAAACGGGACGCGGGCTTCGAGCCACGCGGCCCCATAGACCACATCCAAGTCGCCGTCGGCATCGAGGTCGGCGAGCGCAATGCCCTCCCCCGGTCTGGCGGATACCTCCAGAGCCCGCCAAGCGTCTTTCCCCGTTCGTTCCCATACCACTACCCGTTGTTTGTCACCCGTGACGATGTCAAGGTCGCCGTCTCCGTCGAGGTCCGCGGTTTCGACGTCGTGCGCGTACCCCGGGCCGACGAGATGGGC
>JBGSIK010000316.1:0-3455 GCA_041742575.1 Candidatus Krumholzibacteriia bacterium | reverse complement strand
GGCCAAGCAGAAGGGGATCAGCAAAGAGGCCATGGAGGTGCTGGTCGGCTACGACTGGCCGGGGAACGTGCGAGAGCTCGAGAACGTGATCGAGCGCGCCGTGATTTTGGAGGAATCGGGGGAGATCACGGTGACTTCGCTTCCGGAGAAGCTCCGCTGCCGCGAGCCGGGCACGGAGCGCATCATCACCGACAGGGCGCAGGTGACGCTGGAGGAGCTGGAGCGCGAATACCTCATCAAGGTATTGAACGACACCAATTGGCAGAAAAAGAAGGCGAGCGCCATCCTCGGCATCAACGCCTCCACGCTCTACCGTAAGATCCAGCGCTACGGTCTGGACAAGGACCGGGAAAAGGTCGCCGTCGAGAGCGAATAGCCTGCAATCTGCACATTGCAAGCGGCGCCTTGCTTGCGCACGCGCTTGGATGCGCCCGAAGCCCTAAGTGGGCGCGCGCTGACCGGGCGAGCGGACGCCAAGACCGGTGGGATACCGACGCCGAGAAGTCAATTTGCGGGATTATACAACCCATCGGGAACTAACGGGATACAACACTGATTCGAGTAGCTGCGGTTGGCATGCCGCTTGCCTAGCAAGAATCCAGGATCGGATGAAATGGTCCGACTGGTTACACATCACGCTCTTTCAACTAAATCAGGAGGTCTCCGATGCGTAACAAAGGTTTCACACTGATCGAGCTCATGATCGTGGTCGTCATCATCGGCATTCTCGCCGCGATCGCGATCCCGAACTTCATCAGCATGCAGTCCCGCGCCAAAGAGGCGTCGGTGAAGTCGAACTGCCATACCGTCCAGCTGGCCGCCGAGGACTTCTCGGTGCAGAACGACGGTGTGTACGCGGCGAACCTGGCTGACGTGACGCCGGGTGGCGACACTATCATCACGATGCTGCCGGGCGGCTTGAACCTGGCCAACCCGTTCACGCGCGCTGCGTCCGAGCCGGTAGACGGCGGTGCGGCGAACGCGGGTGAGACGGGCTACGTGGCAGTTGACCCCGACGGTGACGGTGTGTGGGATGGTTACACCATCGACGGCTGCGGCAAGCAGCCCGGCGTGGTCATCCTCACGCTCACCAGCGGTCAGTAAACCGGCGCCCACGCAGGACGCAGGTCTTAAAGGCGAGAGCCCGCGAGGGCTCTCGCCTTTTCTCTTCCGGTACGCTTCCTGCATAAACGATCTCGCGGACTGCAATTGTCACCGATTTTGCCATGGCGATACTCGATCTCAAAGATGTCCAAAAGTCCTTCCGTCAGGGCTTTGTGGGGAAGCGAAAGACGGTCCTCCGTGGTGTTTCCCTGTCCCTGGCCGACGGAGAGGTCTACGGGTTCCTCGGGCACAACGGGGCCGGCAAATCGACCACCATCAAGCTCATCCTGGGCCTCCTGCGCCCGGACGCCGGGGAGATCCGGATCTTCGGTGAGCGAGGCGTCACACCCTCGAGCCGGGCGAGGATCGGTTACCTGAGCGAGGAGATAGGCCTCTACCCGCACCTGAACGCGGTCGAGATGCTGCGTCTGGTGGGGGAGCTCTTCCGCCTCCGGGGTCCCGTTCTCGAGCGGCGGATGGGCGAGCTGCTGGAGCTGGTGGGCCTCGCGGAGAGCGGCAAGCTCAAGATCAAGCATTTCTCCAAGGGCATGCGGCAGCGCCTCGGGATCGCCGCCTCGCTCATGAACGATCCCGACCTCCTTCTGCTCGACGAGCCCTATAGCGGCCTCGACCCGCTGGGACGGAAGCAGCTCCGCGAGCTCTTGCTCTCTCTCAAGACCAAGGGCAAGACCATTCTCATGAGCTCGCACATCGTGCCCGACGTGGAGGCGCTGTGCGACCGCGTGGGCATTCTCTCCGGCGGCATGATCGCCCGCTCTCTCGATCTGAACGAGGTGTACGCGCACGAACTCGAGGAGATAGAGGTGACGGTGACGGGAGTGGACGCCGACCGGCTGGGGACGGCGCGCTTCGCCGCGGAGAAGGTGCTGGCTACCGAGAACGTCACCATTCTTCGCTGCCGGGAGGCCGAGAAGCTCGAATCGCTCATCAAGGAGATCTACCGGTCGCACGGCAAGGTGATCGAGGTGCGGCCGCGGCGGCTCGATCTCGAGAACATTTTCGTGCAGGCGATCTCCGAGCCGGGAAACGCGCCCGCTTCCGACGAGCGGAAGCAAACGGACGAGATGGCGTTCACGCGCTGAAAGAGTTTCCGTGATGCCGATCTACACTTTGGCCAAGTACACGATCAAGGGCTACATCAAGGAGCGCATTCTCCTGGTGGTGCTCATATTCGGCTTCGTGCTCATGGCGGCTTCCTATGTGCTCTCGCCGCTCGCGGTCGGCGCGCAGCGGAAGATCGTGGTGGACATCGGGCTTGCGGCGATCCCTCTCTTCGGGGTTTTGCTGATCGTGCTGCTGGGAGCGGGGTCGTTCTACCAGGAGAAGGAGCATGGGATTCTGAACGGTCTCCTGGTGAAGCCGATCACGCGTGCCGACTTCGTCCTGGGCAAGTACGCCGGGACCGTGCTCACCGTCGCCCTGGTCATGGTGCTCATGGCGGGCGTGCACCTGTTCGTGATGTGGTTGGGAGGGGCGGGCCTCACCGAAAACGTGTTTTGGGCCATTTACCTCTCGGTGGTGGAAATCGCCGTTGTGGCCGCAGTGCTCACGTTTTTCTCGTCTTTTACTTCGCCGGTGCTCGCCTCGTTCTTCACCATCTGCACCGCGGTCTCGGGCCATTTGAGCAATGATCTCCTCGACTTCGCGGACCGGTTCAGCCAGGCAGTGCCGCGATTCTTCGCCAAAACCGCCTATTACGTGCTTCCCAACCTCGGACTCTTCAACGTCCGGCAGGAGGCGGTCCACGATCTTCCCCTGCCCGAGGGATTCATCGGGGCCGTCACCGCATACGGGTTGTTCTATGCGGCCGTCTTGTTGTTTCTGGCCGCGCTCATCTTCCACGCCAAGGAGATACATTAACCATGGCGGGGAAAAGGCGCCTCGTCGTGGCTGCGGTCGCCTTCGTGCTGGCGGTCTCGGGCGCGGTGGCTTCGACCGTGCACGTGCGTCCCTACGCCGCGCGCCCGTATCTCCATTGCAACCTCTATCTTCCGTCCGGGAAGTTCTTGCAAGAGCTTTCGCTCGACTACGAGCAGATCGTGGCCGATGTCATCTGGTTCCAGGCCGTTCAGTACTACGGCGGTTACCGCAAGGAAGAGCATGACCTCGCCTATTTCGAGGGGCTCATCGATCTCGTCACCGACCTCGATCCCCACTTCATATTCCCTTACATCTTCGGCGGGGTGGTGCTTTCCCAGGACATGGCGAGCTTCGACGCCGCCATGCGCGTACTGCGCAAGGGCATGCACCACAATCCGACTTCATGGGAGCTCCCGTTCGAGATCGGTTTCTTGAATTTCATCGACGCGAGCAACCACGATATGGCGGCG
>JBGSIK010000315.1:0-9420 GCA_041742575.1 Candidatus Krumholzibacteriia bacterium | reverse complement strand
CTGCTGCTGCTGCTCGCTGCCGCGATCCCGCTGCCCGCGATGACGGCGTATTTCGGGAAGCTCTACCTTTGGGTGATGGAGATCGTCGTCGTTCCCGGCATGGTGCTCTCGGCCTACTTGATCGCGACGCACCCGCAACGCCACGTATTCAGGCGCGTGAGCACGATCCTCAAGATCGAGATGTTCTTCGGCATCCTGGCCGTGGGACTGGGCAAGGTTTAGGTTCTTCGGCCCTCGGCCCGCCGAGGCCCCGCCGAGCGAGAAGCGGTCGGGGCGCGCACGGGCCTTCATGTCGCCGAACGTCGGGTCGGGCCGGTCAGGTCAGGTCAGGGCAGAGCAGGGCAGATCAGATCAGGGGAAATAGAAGCTCAGGCCCCCAAGGAACTCCCAGTAAGAAACGTCGAAACCCACGATCGCGTCCGCGGCGGGGATGTACGCTTCCTCCGTCCACCCGTGGGCGTATCCGATCGCGCCGTTGACACTCACCATGCGGCCGAGCATCACGGCAAGCCCCGCGCCGAAGTCGACGGCGAACGAGTAGTCCGCGTCGACGTTCTCCCTCGGGGAGTCGAACTCGACTTCCATCCCCTTCATGCCGAACCACATGTACGGATGGAAGTCCGTCCCGGTGGGAACGGTGTACTTCAGGAACCCTCCCCAGGACATGAGGTTCGTGCGGAGTGAGTCCGCGAGATCCTTGTCTTCGTAGCGGGCCCCCTTGTAGGCGAAGCCGATCGAGAGCGCAGGGGCGAAGTAATGTTCGACCTCCACCGCCCAGTGGTACCCCGGCGTGTCGTGATTGCCCAGTCCCAGTGCTTGGCTGCTGAAATCGCCGGCAGGCACTCCGAGGCCGAAATACCCGCTCAGTGCTGTCCGGCCGAGAAGCGGCATCGAACGGGTCCGTGTAACGGCAAACGACGGGGTGGCGAGTGCCAGTGCGAGCACCAGGGATAACAACCCATGAGCGAGTTTCATGCAGGTCACCTCGCGATTCGTTTTGGGTGTAACAGAAGCCCAGAGGTCCGTGCGCATCCGCATTCAGAATGTGACGTCAGCGAAGGTCTTTGTCAACCGTGATCCGTTGCCAAAATCGTGCCATGCGCTCCGATGGTATCCATTCGGCGTCTTGACGAGGGGCCGGGAATCCCGTAGAATCCGGGCCGCTTTCGTCCCCGCGACAAAAACCGAGCCGGGGAGCATGCGGTTTTTGAGCGTGGTCGACGAAGGAATCGGTTCCCAGTCCGACCGATCGATGAGACACACTCTCGCGGTATCGCTCGTCATCGTCACCCTCTTTTCTTGTCAGAAGCCAGAGGCGCTCTGGCCAGCGGCCCCGGTGCCCTTCACCGCCGTTCACATCAACGACGATTTTTGGGCCCCGAAGATCGAGGTCAACCGCACGGTTTCGATCCCGTCGGCGTTCAAGCAGTGCGAGATCAACGGCCGCCTCGACAACTTCGCCCTCGCCGCGGGCAAAACCACCGGTGAACACAAGGGGGATTACCCGTTCGACGATACCGATGTCCACCAGGTCATCGAGGGGGCCTCGTACGCCCTGGCCGTGAGATACGACCGGCAACTCGACGCGTACCTCGACAGTGTGATCACCCTGATCGCCGCCGCCCAGGAGAGCGACGGGTATCTCTACACATGCCTCAGCAACAAGTGCAAACGGCTCGAACGCTGGTATGGAAGGGGGCCGACGGCCACGAGCTCAGCGCGTACAGTCAGGATCACGAATCCGTCATTGCGCAGGATGAGGCCGTCGGCCATGCCGTGCGACTCGGCTACCTGTATTCGGGCGTGACCGACGTGGCGTCGCTCATGAGCGATCCCGCCCTCATGAATGCATCGATGAGGGTCTGGGACAATGTGGTTTCCAGGAAGCTCTACCTCACGGGGGGGGATCGGCTCGCGGGGGCAAGGGGAGGGCTTCGGCGCCGATTACGAGCTACCCAACATGACCGCCTACTGTGCATCGGTTCGAGGATGGTCTGCTTGGTGAAGTCGTGACTTTGACCGTGAACGGATCCCGGGTTGTGGTGAGCGGAGCGGATACCACCGTGATGCCGAGGGTGCTCAAGGCCATCCCGTATTATGCTTGGAACAACAGGGGCGCGGCTCACATGCTGGTGTGGATGAGCGAAATGATGGATAAGGTGTGCGCCGATATTTCTGGAAGAGCGAACATCCGGAGGAGTGGGTGCAGTACGACTTCAAAAAGCCGGTCACTCTGTCGGGGTCGAGAGTCTACCGGCTGAACCTCGATCACTACGACGGCAGCTACCGGACGCCCGGGTCATGGGGCCTCGTGGTCCAGGACGCATCGAACCGCTGGGTGCCGGTGGCCGCGACCCGGCCAAACGGGTGTTGGCGTCCGGGCATGGGTGTGCGCGCGCGATGGCCTGTGGTCATGTTCATGATCAATGTTCTTGTCGGTCTCTTTTCCGCAGTGATGGCCGGCGCCGCGGAGTGGCAGCCGCTCGCTCCGGGGATGGACCTCAAGGTCCTCGTCGTCAACGCGCCGGGCGAGGCCGCCGAGTCACGAATAACCGTGGTGCGTATCGACCCGGACCTCTGGGAGCTGGAATTCGTGGGCATCAGCCGGACCGGTGATGCGGTGGGACAGACCGCCCGGGAATGGTGCCGGAAACACCAGCTCACCGCGGCGATCAACGCAGGGATGTTCGCCACCGACTTCAAAACCCACATCGGATACCTCCGGTTCCAGGACCATGTGCACAGCGGTCACGTGAACGACTACCAGTCGGTCGCCGCGTTCGATCCGAAGGACGAAGGGAAGCTGCCGAAGTTTCGCATCTTCGATCTTGATTCGCCGGGTGCAGGCATGCAGGCGATCCTGGACGACTATGCCTCCGTCGTTCAGAACCTGCGGTTGATCAAACGACCCGGATCCAACCGGTGGGGGAAGCAGCCGAAGAAATGGAGCGAAGCGGCCCTGGGAGAAGACAACGCCGGCCGGATCTTGTTCATCTTCTCCCGATCGCCTTTCTCGATGCATGATCTCAATAAGGAGTTGTTGGCGTCGGGCATCGGGATCGTTGCCGCCCAGCATCTCGAGGGGGGACCGGAAGCACAGCTGTACCTGCATGTCGGCGAGGTGGAGCTCGAAATGTTCGGGAGCTATGAGACGTCCTTCGAGGAGGACGACGGGAACGTGGTGGCATGGCCGATTCCGAATGTTCTCGGAATCCGACCGAGATCATCGGGGCGAAACTGACGGCGAAAATCGTTCGGGTGCCGCTGCCCGCAGAAGGTAGACAGATTGTGATTTCGTGAACGAAGTCACGCCAGAGCGCGCTGCAATTTCCGGTTGGCGTCATTCAGCAAACGGCATTATTTTAACTTCCTTCCACTGGTGCTCATCGTTGCGGGGATATCCAGTATGGCCTACGGAGCGGGGGTCCAACATGAATGCGCTGACGGGTTCAATCAGGCAGATAAGACGATCGATCTCCAAGCGAGGTGCGATCGGAACGATCGGGTTGGTAATGTCCAATTCGATCGACGGCATCAGAAACTTCAGCCCGGCGCGAAGGCGGGCCCTCAGGTTCCAGAAGAGAATAGCCGAAGAATTCGACGTCAAGTATGGCGTGAATACGGCGGCCAATGTTCCGCTGGGGAAACTGCGTATCGACAGCGCCAACGCCATCTACGGGGTGAGATACGAGCCCATAGACCGGGCCGATTTTTCAGGGATCTTGAGCGGGCTCAATTTGCAGTTCGACCAAACCACGTTCGTGGATTTCGGCTCAGGAAAAGGGCGCGCAATCCTGCTGGCCGCCGCTCTGCCCTTCAGAAAAATCGTAGGCGTCGAATTCAGCCAGGAGTTGAACTCGATCGCGGCGGACAACATCGCGCGGTACAGAGGGGAACAGAAATGCGCGGATATCGAGGTCATCTGCATGGACGCCGCAAGATACGTTATTCCGGAAGCCGAGCCACTGGTGCTGTATTTCTTCAACCCGTTCGAGAGGCCGGTGATGGCGCAAGTCGCAGATAACGTGGTTGCATCATTCGAAGCGCATCCGAGAAGAATAGTAGTTCTGTATTTCACTCCAAAATACGCGGACGTCTGGGACGGCATCCCGTTCCTCAAGAAAAAGACTGCGAAAACCGGTTTATGCGTTTATGATTCGAATCCTTGAAGCTGATGTCCCGCGAAGTCTCGGGTCCGCGGGACAGGACGCCGGTCGAGAAGGTGCCAGCAACAAGGAGGCGGTTATGCGCGTGAGCGAGAGTCGAGGACGCAGTGGATTCGGGCCATCGCGATGGGCGGTGGCAATCGGTTTCGTCGTGTTGGCGTTGGGCGCGGCGCGGGGAACACAAGCCCAAGTCGAGCCCAGCGATGTTGCCCGCAGGCTCGAGGGTTTCGACGCGTACATGGAGGAGGTGCTCGCGGACTGGAATGCACCCGCCGTGGGTGTGGGTGTCGTCGTGGGCGACAAGCTCGTATTCGCCAAAGGGTACGGCTACCGGGACTATGCGAAAAAACTGCCGTTCACGCCCGCGACGCTTTGCCCCATCGCCTCCAACACCAAGCTGTTCACGGTGGTGGCTGCCGGTCTGCTGGTGGAGGATGGCAAGCTCACCTGGGATGAGCCGGTTCGTGACGCAGTTCCCAGCATCCGCTTCTACGACGACGCCCTCGACAACACGGTCACACTGCGCGACATGCTGGCCCACCGCACGGGGATCACCCGGCACGACATGATCTGGTACAAATCGGACTTCAGCCGGAAGGAGCTCTTCGATCGGCTTGAGTTTCTGGAACCGAAGGAACCGCTGCGGCAGACCTTCCTCTATAACAACATGATGTACGCGGCTGCCGGGTACATCATCGAACTGCAGTCGGGCAAGACCTGGGAGAACTTCGTTCGCGAGAGGATTTTCAAACCCCTGGACATGGGCAGCACCGTTTACACCATTGCGGACATGCGCAAACACCGCGATTACGGCGTGCCCTTCACGGAAAAACGGGATACCACCGAGTTGTATCAGATTCCGTACTACGAGGAGACCGCGGGTGTGGCCCCTGCAGGCGCGATCATCTCCAACATTCAGGACATGTCCCACTGGCTCATCGCTCTGGTGAATGACGGGAAGTACGGCGGCGCGCAGGCCATTCCCGCGAGTGTGATCGACGCCACCCTGGAGCCGGCGATCGCGCTCCCCAACACCATGGGCGAGGCGCTAGGCTTCTGGGAAGTCATCAATAGCGCGTACGGAATGGGACGATGGACGGCCTCGTATCGCGGGCACCTGCTCGCGTTCCACGGCGGCGATATCGATGGCTTCCACTCCCAGGTATCCCTCATGCCCCTTGAGGCGATCGGCGTCATCGTGTTCGTGATCGGGGACCACTGCCCAGGCCTCTACAACACGGTGAGTTACAACGTGTACGAGCGCCTGCTCGGCTTGGACGAGACTCCATGGAGCGAGCGTTGGCTCGAGGTGCGATTGAAAGGGAAGCAGGCCGGCAAAGAAGCCAGGGCCAAAGCGGGTGGGGAGCGTGTTCCGGACACTGAACCCTCCCACGCCATCGGGGACTACGCGGGCGACTACGAACACCCGGCGTACGGCACGTTGGCGATCGCGCTCGAGGACGGGCAGCTCCGGTTCGACTTCCACAAGATCCGGCTCCCCATGACTCACTTCCACTATGAGCGATTCGATACCCCCGATGACGAGCGCCTCGGCAAGTGGTCGGTGAGCTTCCTCACCAATCCGCAAGGTGACGTCGACAAGGCACTCATGTCGCTCGACGAAGCCGAGGCCGTTTTCACGCGGAAACCCGCCTTACTCGACGCGGACCTCCTGAGGAGGCTCGCGGGGACTTATGAGACCCCGACCGGCGTCGAGTTCCAGGTGGTGCTGAAAGAGGAGGATGGCAGTCTCTACCTCGAGTATCCCGGACAACCCGAAGAGAAACTGGTTTACTACAAGGCGATGAAATTTCGCGTGCCGGAGTTTTCGGACGTGATGTTCGAATTCGTGGGTGAGAAGGGCGAGATCAAGGCCCTCAAGCAAATAGATCCGTCCGGGGAGTACGTCTTCACGCGGAAGTGACGGGCCGCATGTGAAACGGCCTCTCTATCCGCGCGTCACAAACTCCGCCGCGCTTTCGCCGGCCACGAAGCCGGTGGAGAACGCGGCCTGCAGGTTGAAGCCGCCGGTATCGGCGTCGATGTCCATTACTTCGCCGCAGAAGTAGAGCCCTTTCACCAGGCGCGATGCCATTGTGCGCGGATCGATTTCCTTGAGCGAGACGCCTCCCGCCGTCACCATCGCGGCGGCCAGCGATAGCGGCCGCCTGATGGTGAAACGGAGCGATTTCAGCAGACTCGACAACTTCTCCCTCTCCTCGGCGCTCAACCGGTTGCCCGTTTTCGCGGCCGGTATCCCTGTCAGCTCGATGAACGGCTCGATCATCTTCTGTGGGAGCAACCCCTTGAGGATATTGCGATAGCTTCGTGTGCCGAACCTGTCGAAGTCGCGTTGGAGCCTGTCGCGCAGTTGTTTTGCGTCGAGCGCCGGTTTGAGGTCGATGGACACGCTCACCGGTCCGCGCGCCAGCGCATCGACGACGGCGAGGCTCATCCTCAGCGTGATCGGCCCGCCGATGCCGAAATGGGTCATCATCATTTCGCCCTGCCGGCTTTCAATGACGGGGAATCGCGGCCGTTTGCCGCTTATCCCTCGCCCGACGTCGTCTCTGGGAACCAGCGAGACGTCGATCTCCTCCGCCGGGCATTGAAAAGCCGTCAGGCGAACGTTGCGCAGGCTCACGCCCTGCATACTCGAGGCAAGAGCCACTTCCTGCACCACCAGAGGCACGAGCGCGGGGCGCAGCCGGACGATGGTATGTCCCAGCGCTTGCGCCATGCGGTAGCCGTCGCCGGTGGACCCGGTGTCCGGGTAGGAAGCGCCGCCCGCCGCCAGGATCACCGCTTGTCCCGGAAATGTTTTTTCTCCCGTGGCCGCCACGCCGGTCACGCGACCGTTGTTCACAAGGATCTCGGTGACTTGGATATCGGTGCGGATTTCGACCTCGTTGCGGGCGAGATACTGCTGCAATGCCACGACGACGTCATGGGCGTCATCGGACTCGGGAAAAACGCGCCCGCCTTGCTCCACCTTTGTCGCCACGCCGTAACGTTGCAGGAGCGCCGTCAGGTCATCTCGGAAAAACCGGTGAAAGACGCTGTGGAGAAACTGCCCATTCTCCCCGTACATGCCGATGAAGTCATCCAGCTCGCGGGCACTGGTGAGGTTGCAGCGTGTCTTTCCGCTAATTAGGATTTTCTTGCCGGGACGCTCGGACTTCTCCAGCAGGAGCACGTGGGCTTCGCTCTCCGCCGCTCTCCCCGCAGCCATCATGCCGCTGGCGCCCGCTCCGAGGACTATAACCTGTTTGATCGCCATCTCCGAAAGGCCGGCGACTAGCCGGCGACCAGCCGGCGACCAGCCGGCTCACGCGATCCGGTTCCCGTGGTCAAGGATCACACGAACTTCCAGGTCAGATCTCCTCGGCCAGTTCGACGAAGCGGCTGTACGGGATCGCCGTCCAGGTCTCGGCCTGCGAGGCGCCCGATGACAATGTGATCATCGCGACTTTCGCGACCACTTCCTCGTTCGGCGCCTCGAAGATGTCCATGAAGTCGTAGGGACCGAGAAGGGCGTAGTGGGCGACCCACTTCACGTCCGGACACTTCTCGTTGACCCTGGTCATCCACCGCTTGCCGATCTTGCCCCGTTGTTTCATTTCGCTGGTGATTTCCGGGGTGAGCTTCGTCATCAGCACATAGACGCCCATGTCGAACACCTCCGTTCACAGGCTTCGTTCCGCGCGCGGTCTGGCCGCGCGCCCTTTCGATCCTACCTGGCTCCTCCCAACCGTCAATGCTTGTGCAGATCCTTGTGCATGAGCCTGCGGCTGGCGGTCAGGCGCTCGGCCGCGGGCAACGCGCGGAGCTTGCCGGAGAGGTCGAGATCGGCCTCATCCTCCAGTTTGTCGATCACGATGTCGATGAGCTTCGGCGGAACGCCCCGTTCCTCGAAGAATGACCGTCCTTTCCGGAGCGCGCCGGCGGCGGCGACAGCGGTATCCGGCAACTGTTCGAACCCCTCCAGATGCGCCGACCGGCCGGGCGCCAGTTCGAGCGACTTGGCGATGTGAATGCTGTCCGTCGCCATCATGCCCTCTTCCGCGCACAAGGTGATCGCGGCCAGCAGCAGGTGCACGAACGCGCTGCCGTCGGGACTACGATACTCGACGGTGGGTCGCCCGAGCGACTCCGGGTACGTCCCGCGTTCATGCGGGTTCATGGCCTGGTCGAGCCGCTTTGAGCTCGCGAACGAGAGCGGCACGCGCACGAGGCTCGAGCGGTTATGGTAGCCCCAGCAGATGCTGGTCGGCGCCTCCTGGCCGGGAACGAGCCTCAAGAAACTGGCCGCCACCGTGTTGCCGAACGCGGTCAGCGAGTCGGCGTGGCGGAGGAGCCCCCCGATCAGTCGCAAGGCGTCGTCGGAAAGTTTCCCCTCCGCGTCGTGCATGGCGTTCCGGCCGTTTCGCGTGACTGCCAGGTGGATGTGGAGACCGTTTCCGGCCATTCCTTCATCCAGTTTGGGGAGAAACGTGACCGAGGACGCATGTCGGTCGGCGATCTCGCGGATCAACCAGCGCGCGACCGTGAGCCATGTGCCCGTGTCCTCGATCGGCGTGAGGTCGAACTCGAGCTCGTACTGTTCCACCCGGCAGCCATCGATCTCGGGTTCTTCGGATTCGATGCGGCGCATGTATCCCACTTCGCTGTGGCAGTACTTCACGCACCCGGTCACGGCGCTCACGGTGCGCAGGATTTCGTCCGCGATCGGCCGCGAATGCAGGTAAGGACCGGCCTGGTGATAGTTCCTCTGAACGCGGCTCGTGAAGCGGTCGTGTTCGGGCCGGGTGAAGAGGTAGAACTCGAGTTCGGCCAGCGCCTCCAGGGAAGCACCCGATCGCTGGCGGAAGCGGGCAGCGGCGGCATCGAGGATATTGTCCGGCGTCCCCGGGCAGGGGTTGCCGTCGCGGTCGGCGAAACGGCAGACGATGTCGAGTTCGTCGGCAGCCCAGGGATTGAGAAAGGTCCAGCGGTAGACCGGTATCGCGTAGAGATCGCTGTGCGCCGCTTCGAATAGCCTGGGGAAGAGGCTCGACCCGTCCACGCGCTCTCCGGCGGTAAGAATACGCTCGAGGTAATAGGCATTGTTGACGGGAACACGGAGCTCCTTGAGTTTGCCGTCCAAGCCCGTGTAGCGGAAGTTCACGATCCTGATGCCCTCGCCGAGGCAAAAATCGAGCAGGTCCTGGCGCTGCCATTCCTCGGGCATCTTGCCCAGCTTGCGCACCAACGG
>JBGSIK010000314.1:0-3712 GCA_041742575.1 Candidatus Krumholzibacteriia bacterium | reverse complement strand
GCGGTGCCGGGTGACGCGCAACCGTCCGCTGCGGCGGGGGCGTTTCCACCTCGCGCAGGGCCGTGTCCACGGTGCGATTCACGTCCGGTCGCCTGCCCCCACCGGGACCGGGGCCGGATTGCGGACCCGGGACCGCCCCCTGCCTGTCCTGCGCTCCCGTCGCAAACTCCTCGCCGCTCTCGAGCCGTTTCTTCAGCTGGTTGTAGAGGATACCCGCGATACCTCGAAACGTCTCGTACACGCCTCTTCCGTCCTTCGCCACCGCTTCGAATTCGGGCACGTTCATGAGATTCAGATGCTGGCGAAGCTGCTCTACGGGCATCGCATCGGGAACGTCGCGTTTGTTGTATTGGATCGCCCAGGGGATGTCATCGAGACTCATGCTCTGCTCGTTCAAGTTGTCCTCGAGGTTCCGCAGGCTTTCGATGTTCTCCTCCAGCTTCTGGCGCGACGAATCGGCCACGAACACCACCGCATCCGCGCTCTTCAGAACGAGCTTGCGAGTCGCGTTGTAGTAGACCTGGCCGGGGACGGTGTACAAGAGAAACCGGGTCTGGAAGCCGCAGATTTCTCCGAGCTCCAGGGGGAAGAAGTCGAAGAAGAGGGTGCGGTCGGTTCGGGTCTTCATCGAAACCATCTTGCCCTTGAGATTAGCGGGCATCTGGCTGTAAAGGTACTCGAGGTTCGTGGTCTTCCCGCTCAGCCCTGGCCCGTAGTAAACGATCTTCGCGTTGATCTCTTCGCCGGTGTAATTCATTACGACCATTGTTCGCTTCTTTCCCCGGTCACGCCCCTGCGGGGGGGCGCCGGCTCTAGTTGCCTCCGCTGCAACGGTTCACCCGTTGCCGTCGAGCCCTTAGCCAGGGCGGCCCCATGGATCGCCAGCCGATGCGTGACCGGCAGGCGCGCTTCGCTGTGAGAGCCAGGGTGAGATACTCGAGCGTTCCGGAAGGACCGCCCTAGCCGGAGGCTGGGTGGCAAGTAACATGCCAAACGCCTGATCCGCAGATAGCCTCAACTCGCTGTCCCGATTGAAGTTGGCTCCTCCGCTCGCCCCCTCGGTAACGTGCCCGCATGCAAACTGCTCTACCGCTTGCAAAACCGCAGGGGCCCGGCTTAGGATATCGGGTATTGTCTCGGCCCGCGCGTCACCATGACACGTCCGACCCAACTCATAATCTGCCTCTGGTTTTTCGCCGTATCCCAGCTGGTTTCGATCTTCGCCGATCGTCTCAAGCAGTTTTCCTTGGTGGGCATGGCGGGGCTCGTCAATCCCGGCTCCAGCGCCGAGCTTCTCCGCTTGGGGCTGGTCATGCATCTTCCCATGCTCGTGGCCGCGCCGCTCTTTGGCGCCCTCCTCGACCGCTGGAGCAAATCGGTCACCATCATGGGCGTCAACGTGGCCCGCGCGCTCCTGATCGCCGCCATCCCGATCGCATTCGCGTGGACGGCTTCGATATACGCAATCTACGCGGTGATGCTGTTCGTCGCGGTTGCCGATCTGTTGTTCTCGGCCGCCCGTTCTTCGTTGATCCCGGAGCTCGTGCCCACCGACCGGCTCCTCCAGGTGAACGCCGTTTTCTGGGGATTGGGAGTGGTGGGCACACTGGCCGGATTCGCCCTCGGCGGTTGGCTGTTCGACTACCGATCATGGCAATCGAGCTTCCACGTCAACGCCGTCGGGTACGCGCTGGCCGCAATCATCATGGTGCCTGTCCTCTTCCTGCACCGCTCCCCCGCGCCGGGCCGGGGCTTAGCTCATCCGGAAAAAGGCCGACGCACGCCACTATCCGCGGGTGTTCGGGAGATCGCCGTGGCCATAGGCAACGGCCTCCATCTCATCCGGGAGAACCGCCACGTTGCCGTGTCGCTCGGGACGCAGACGGCCCTGTTTGCGTTCGGCGGCGTGCTCTACGTGATCGCGATCAGCCGCGTGCAGAGCGTGTTTCCTCCGGGACGGACGATTTACCTGAGTGTGGTAATGACATCGCTCCTGGCGGGACTCCTGATGAGCGCTTGGCTAGCCGGCCACTACCGTCATTGGTTGAAGCCCGAGCGAACGATCGCCGTGGCCACACTGACGTGCGGAGTCTGTCTGGTCGGAATCGCCAAGAACGAGTCCGTCGTCACCCTCTCGATCTGGGCGGGACTGATCGGATTCTCCACCTCCCCGGTGTTCGTTTTCACGGAGGCGCTGCTTCAGACCCACACCCCCCAGCTGTACCGCGGCCGCATTTTCTCGACACGCGAGATACTCATAAAAGCAGCCTTCCTCTCATCCGCAGTCCTTTCGACGGTGGCCAACGCCGTTTTCTCCAAGTCGACCATCCTCATCGCGGTGGGCCTGGTTCTTGCATTTGCGGGGGTATTGCTGGAGCGCACAAAGTGGCTGGAATTGAGCGACAACGACGGGTGATCAAGTCATGAGCGTCGTCGAAAAAATGTTACGGGAAATGTTTTCCCGATTGATCAACATCGAGGTCGACGACCGGGTCATACAGAAGCTGATCCCGGTGATCGAAGGTGTGACCGATAAGGTCAACGGCCAGCTCGACTTGGACACCGTTCAGGGCCAGAACACCTTTCAGGCCCTCATCTGCAGCATGGTGGTCCATGGTTGGGGCCTGGGAATGCACCCCGACAACAATCCTAAGACGAACCTCGACGGAAAACCGCTCGAAGTCAAGGTTTGCAAGGATATACTCGTACCCATGGAAACGCTCAAGGCCATCCGGTATGTCAAGAAGGACGAATACGGCCGTGTGAGGAAGGCCCTGTTCGAACCGGATCAGAACGCTCGTATCTGGAGTTCGATCGACGAGATGCTCGCGAGGCTCGCCAAAGACAAGTGGCAGGAGTAAGAGCGACTACTGGCCGTTGTCCTTCGACCGCTTTGCGTTGGTGTTGAACTTCTCCATTTCCAGCACCCGCCCCCCTTCACGGTATCGGACGCTGTCCATGATGCTCCGCATCAGGAAGATGCCGCGGCCTCGCGCCCGGTGGACATTTTCGCCCGTCCTCGGATCGGCCACGTGCTCAGCGTCGAAACCATCGCCCTGGTCGCGGACCCGGATCTTGAATCGGGAGTGGCTCACGTAAATCTGGACGTTCACTTTCTTTTCCGGGTCGGACCGGTTTCCGTGCATGATGGCGTTGGTAATCGCCTCGTCGCAAGCGAGGGGAATGTTTATGCGGACGTCTTGCGGCGGGAAGCCGAACTCCTTGAGGAGCATCACGATCTCGTGATTGATCCCCAGCACGTACGACAGGTCGCTCGGGAACAAGAAATCCAATCTCACTTGCCCGCGTCGCATGAGGTCGGGGTGGTGTTTGAACGGCGTGACGTTGGGGATCGCAGTCGCGATCTCGCGTTCGATGTCGATGCCGTCGAAGGGCGGAAGCAGCACGCTCTGCACTCCGATCGACCGGAGGCGAAGCTCGGTTTGATGGTCGCACTCATCGAGCACCGCAAAGATCACTACCTGCGGGAACTCGAGGCGCACGCTCCGAAGCCCGGGCACGTCGATGTGCCGCCCGTTGGGCTCCACGAGAAGAACGAACGCGAGGTTCATCTTCTCGCGGCTCCCCAGCTCCGAGAGGAGGCCGGTCATGTCGCCGACGTGCATGGCATCGACGGGGAGATGCGCGCATTCTCGGCGCGCGCGCGCCAGGAAGGAGCCATCGGAGGCAACGACGAACACCGGCGCGTCAC
>JBGSIK010000313.1:0-9987 GCA_041742575.1 Candidatus Krumholzibacteriia bacterium | reverse complement strand
TGATCGGACAGGCGCTGACGATGAGCCGCGGCGGGAACCGCGAGACGGTCGCGCGCTTCCTGCACGAGCTTTCGCTGGTATTCAGAGACGTCATGGTAGGAGATCGGGAGCTGTTCTTGAACCGCGACAACGCGGAAACGTTGGGCGCGCTGGCCCGGAGGTGGGACCGGAAGCGGCTTCCGTCCGCGATCGACCGGATAACGCGCGCTCGCTACGAGGTGCTGGTGCGCAACATGAACATCGACGCCGCCATGGTCGCGCTCTTCCGGGACCTCAGGCGCAGTATGTGACGGACGGCGGCGGATGGATGGCGCGAGTCGGCCGGTTTGCAAAGGGAGGTGGTCCTCCGGTGGCAAGATTGTTCAAACGTATGCAAAAGGGTGTGGCGCTTTCGCCCGGGACCGTGGTGTTCCACGGGCCGAAACGGGTGGAACGCGTTCAGATATCGGCGATGGAGTACGGACCCGACTACTTCCGGGAAAGACGAGACGTCACGGTGGAAGAGGCCCTGACGCGCGGGGGGAAGAACACGGTGCTGTGGGTGGACGTGGACGGCTTGCACGAGACGAGCATTCTGGAGGACATCGGCTCCCGTTTCGGTTTGCATCCACTGGCGCTGGAAGACGTCGCGCACGCGAATCAGCGTCCGAAAGCCGACGACTTCGAGGATTATCTGCTCATCGTGCTGCGGATGATTCGCCACGACGAGACCAGCAATTCGATCGTCAGCGAGCAGGTGAGTCTGGTGCTGGGGCCGGACTACGTTTTTTCGTTCCAGGAGGCGGCCGGTGACGTGTTCGATCCCGTGCGCGAGCGCATCCGGCAGGGAAAAGGCCGATCGCGCGGGCTCGGGGCGGACTACCTCGCGGACATACTGATGGACTCGATCGTGGACAACTACTACGTGGTGCTGGACAAGATCGGCGAGCGGATCGAAGCGCTCGAGGAGCCGGTAGTGTCCGATCCGAGCCCGGAGATCCTCCGGGAGATTCACGGGCTGAAACACGACCTGGTCTACATGCGCAAGTACGTCACCCCGCTACGCGAGCTGATCGGCGGTCTCGCCCGCGGGGAATCGAAACTGGTCGCGGAGGAAACGACGCTCTTCCTCCGCGACGTGTACGATCACACCATCCATGTGGTCGAGTCGGTGGAGGCGTTCCGGGACATGCTCTCGGGATTGCAGGACCTGTATCTGTCGAGCGTGAGCAACCGCATGAACCAGGTGATGAAGGTGCTCACGATCGTCGGCACGATCTTCGTGCCGCTCACGTTCCTGGCGGGGGTCTACGGTATGAACTTCGAGTACATGCCGGAGCTGGGATGGCGGTGGAGCTACCCGATCTTCTGGCTGGTGGCAGCCGGTATCGGAGCCGGGATGATCGGGTTCTTCTGGCGAAGTCGCTGGTTCTGAGCCGCCGCGGCGCCAGACACCAGTCTGTCGGCCGCGGCGGAGGGCACGGCGCCCTGATTGCAGACAACCGAGGAGGTTTTTGTGAGGCCAAAGTCGATCGCGATTCTGGTTCTCGTAGTGCTTGCCCTGATCATCGTGTTCTCGAACACGGACGTGGTGAGGTTTCGGTTCCTTTTCTGGACTGTGTTTGTTTCCCAGCTGTTGCTGGTTTTGATCATGCTCGTCGCCGGATTCGTCATCGGTTTCTTGACCTGCAAGTTGCGGAAGCGGTCCTAAGAATTCGTCCTGAGGTTGGGTTCGGCCGGCCACACGTAACGCCGTAGCAGCGCGCGGGTCCTGTCGCCGATTAGCTGGAGTGCCCGTGGTCCGGGGTCGGTCAGCCACACCGTGTCGCTCGGGCACGGCTCCCTACGACCGACCGTGCATGTAGCAGTTCCGTGCTCGACGGTCGCCTCGGTTCGCGGCTCGCACATGGACCCTCTCATTATTGCTCGCCGCGAAACGGCCCGCTCGACCCGATGTGCCCGACCGCCCTTGGTCCATCGCAGCGCGCGGGTGGCGCCGGACTCTTGGTCCTAGTTCTCGTCTTCTTGTTGCTCTTCTTCCTCGTCGGGCTCGTCCGATTCGGGCTCCTCGTCTTGACCGGCAAAAAGCGCGTCGTTGAGGAAGCTCGCCGCGAACCTCCATTCGGCCACGACGTTATACGAAAAAAGCGAAAAGCCCGTCACCCGTTCGGCCCGCAGCACGTTGACGGCCTGTTCGAGGTAGCTCTCCCGGCCGTCGTGAACGGCGAGCCCGACCAGCATGCGGTCGCGCCCGATCGAGTTATGCGTGATGCGCAACCAGTCCGGTAGTTCTTCCGGGAGGATGTTGTATGCCATGGGAACGACGAAGTCCACCCAGCGGAGCCGGACCCACTTCGGCCAGTCCTGACCCTTGTCGTAACGGGCCTCGACCGCGTTTGCGACCACGGCGGCGGACAGGGGGAGGTCTCCCGTCGCGTCCCGTATCGCCACCACCGCACTGTCCACTTGCTGGACCCGCCACTCCGTCCACAGGCTATCCAGCAGCGTCAACGCCTCCGCCCCGAGAACGGTCCGGATGTCCGCGGGCGCGTTCCACAGACCCGCCGGGTCGATCCCCCACGCGAGAGCGAACGCGGCTCGGTCTTTCGGATCGTAACCAAACTCCCTGCCGGGGAAACGAATGTAGTCGAGGTGAATGCCGTCCACGGCGTACCGGGACACGATATCGGCGACGATCTCCGCCGTATGCGTCCGGGCCTCGCGGCAAAACGGGGATATGTAGTACCCCTCCACACCGGCCGCCTGCCATTCGCGGACGGGCCGTTCGTCCATCCTGACGCCGTCGGCGTCGGTGACGAGCCACTCGGGATGACTCGCGGAAACGTGCCCTTCGGGTTGTTTACCCGAACCGCTGGACCACACGTAGAACACGTTTATCCAGGCATGAACGGCGATTCCGGCCGCTTGCGCACGCTGGATCAGGTACATCAGAGGATCGAAACCGGTGGTGTCGGAGGGCAGCCCCGGCGCCTGGGGCTCGAGCGAGGAACGGTAGTAGGCGTCGCCTCGACCGCGAACCTGCGCGAACAGCATCTGAAATCGAGTCTGAACGGCGAAATCGACGCACCGGTCGATCGACTGCGGGGAAGTGAGGGCGTCCCGGACCACCCATAGCGCCCGCACCTCGCCGCCGGGCTGCACCCTGGTCGTTCGCGCGAAACGCGGTAGGTAGGGCTCCGTCGAGGTCGATTGCGCAAACGCGACAGCCCCTCCATGCAAGAGGGGCTGCCAAAAGAGCACCAGTGCAAAAACGATCCGGATGCTCAAGCCTGACCGCAGGGTCGGTCCTCCACTCGTCAATCCTGAGACGTTTTCCTGCGGATGATTGTGGTTTTCTTCTTTGCCGGCTTCGCTGATTCTTTCCGCGCCGGTTTCTCAGGTTTCCTCTCCGCAGGAGCAGGCTCGGCCTTCTCCTTGGGCTTGCCTTTGGGTTTGGCTTTACCCTTGGCCTTGGGTTTCGCCTTACCCTTCTTCTCCTCGCCTTCCTCTTCTTTGGCTTCCGCCGGCGGCGCTTCCGCCTTGGCCTCGGCGCTCTTCTTGATCACCGGCCGCTTGGTCTTTTCAGTATCGACCAACTCGAGCAGCACCGTCGTCGCGTTGTCGCCCAGCCGACGGTCCAGCTTGATGATCCTGGTGTAGCCGCCCGGGCGATCGAGGAAATGGGGGGCGATCACCTCGAACAATTTCCTCAACACCGACGTCTTGCGGACGAACCTCCCCGCCTGGCGCCAGTGCGCGAGAGCCACCGCCTCTTTCTGCATGGCCTCATCCGCCTTGCCGGCATCCTTCAAGCTCTGCCCCTCGCGGTGGGCCGCGTAGCCCTTGCGCGCGCGGGTGATGAGCCTCTCCGCCAAACGGCGGGCTTCCTTGGCCTTGGCGTCGGTGGTCATGATGCGATCGTGGTCGAAAAGCGATGTCACCATGTTGCGATACATCGCCCTCCGGTGGGATCCGCTGCGGTTGAGTTTTCGGTGATCTACGCGGTGTCTCATGTCTGCGTCCCTTTCGCTCGGCGCCGGCCGCGCTATAACGTCTTCTCCACGACCGGCTCCGGTTCAGCTGGCTTCGGCGACTTCCCGCCGTGAACCGTGCCCAGGTCCATCCCCAGCTGCAGCCCCATGCCGGCGAGTATTTCCGTGATCTCCTTCAAGCTCTGCTTGCCGAAGTTGCGGTACTTGAGCATCTCCGCTTCCGTGCGCGCCACCAGATCGCCGAGCGTCTTGATGTTCGCGCGGCGGAGGCAGTTCCCGGATCGCACCGAGAGTTCGAGCTCCTCTACGCTCCGGCCCAGCAGCTCCCGCAGCCGCTCGACTTCCACGTCGACCTCCACGGCCTCTTCCTCCATCGGTTCCTCGTCGAACTTGATGAAGAGCAGCATGTGGTCCTTGAGGATCTTGGCCGCGTACCCCAAGGCATCCCCTGGATTCACGCTGCCGTCCGTGGTGATCTCCACGATGAGCCGGTCGTAGTCCGTCCGCTGTCCGACTCGGGTGTTTTCCACCGCGTAGGCGACTTTGCGTATCGGCGAAAAATTCGAATCAACAGGTATGAGACCGATATCGTAGTCACCGAGATCGTGCGCCTCCGACGGCACGTACCCGCGGCCGTGGCCGACGAGGACATCCATCTCCACTTCGACTTCTTCAGTGGCGTTGCAGATGAGCTGGTTCTTGTTCAGAATCTCGATCTCCGGATCCTCCGTGATGTCCGCCCCCGTGATCGCCCCCTGTTTCTTCACCTTGAGGTGCAGGAATTTCGGTTCGTCGCTGTGCATTATCACGACGAGTTGCTTCAGGTTGAGGATGATCTCGGTGACGTCCTCCATCACGGCAGGTACATTGCTGAGTTCGTGCAAGACGCTCTTGATACGCACGGCCGTCACCGCTGCGCCCTGGATGGACGACAGCAGCGTCCTGCGCAGCGCGTTCCCCAGCGTCAAACCGAAACCCCGTTCCAGCGGCTCGATGACGAACCGGCCGTTGACGCGATCGGCGGCGTCTCCCTCACGCACGACTTCCTTTGGCATCAGCAGATTACGCCATTTCATTGATCGACCCTCCTGCCGGGCTTACTTCGAATAGAGCTCGACGATCATGTGCTCGTTCACGGGAACCGGAATCGCGTCGCGGCTCGGAATCTCGAGAAACTGTCCCTGAAGCTTGTTGGTATCCATCTCGAGGTAAGCCACCATCTGCCGTGAATCGATGTTCTTGACGGACTCCTGAATCACGAACAGGTCTTTACTCTTCGGACGCGGCGAAATGACGTCCCCCGCCGAAACCAGATAGCTCGGTATGTCCACCGGTTTTCCGTTCACCTGGAAATGGTGGTGACGGATGAGCTGCCGGGCCGTCGCTCGCGAGCTGGTGAAACCCAGACGGTACACGACGTTGTCCAAACGGCGTTCGAGCATCTGCAGCAAAATCGTTCCGGTGATTCCCTTCTGCTGCACCGCCTTGATGAAATAATTGCGGAACTGGTTCTCGAGCAAACCGTAGGTCCGGCGCAACTTCTGTTTCTCGCGCAGCTGCACGTTGTACTTCGACGCCTTGCCGCGGCGACCGCGACCGTGCTGTCCGGGCGTGTAGTTGCGCTTCTCGATCGCGCACTTGTTGGAGAAGCACCGATCCCCTTTGAGGAACAGCTTGTCGCCTTCTCGTCGACAGAGCTTGCACTTCGCGTCAAGATACCTGGCCATGCATTCCTCCCGAAACAATCACGCTTTACACTCTTCTTCGCTTCTTGGGCCTGCAGCCGTTGTGCGGCATGGGCGTGCAGTCCTTTACTCCCGTTATCTCCAGGCCGGCCGCGCGGAGCGACCGGATCGCCGCTTCTCTTCCCGCACCCGGGCCGCGGATCCAAGCCTCCACCTTCCTCATTCCCAGACCCAACGCCTCCCGCGCGCACCTGTCAGCCGCTTGCTGCGCAGCGTAGGGCGTGCTCTTGCGCGAGCCTTTGAACCCCATCGTTCCCGGGCTGGCCCAGGAGATCACGTTACCGTTCATGTCCGTTATGGTGACGATGGTATTGTTGAAAGACGACTTGATGTGGGCGACTCCGGAGACGTCGACCTTCTTCGCCTTTTTCTTTCCGCCTTTTTTTGCACCCTTCGCCAAGAGTTCCCTCCTGATTCCGATCGAGTTTTCGCCTCGCGCCGGCGCCGATTCGCTTCAACGAGCCGGCGTTATTTCTTCCGTTTGGCTCCCGGCCTGGCCTTCGGTCCTTTACGGGTCCGGGCGTTCGTGTGCGTCCGCTGGCCGCGAACCGGAAGTCCCGACTTGTGGCGACGGCCCCGGTAGCAATTGATGTCCATCAGACGCTTGATATTGAACCCGACTTCCGAGCGGAGTTCCCCTTCCACCTTGTATTGGTTTTCGATGATGTTGCGGATCGCGATACTCTGGTCCTCGCTCAAGTCCTTGACCCGAATGTCCTGGTCCACACCGGCTTTCTCGCATATCTTCTCCGCCGAAGAGTGTCCGATCCCGTAGATGTAGGTGAGGCTCACCACGACCCGCTTTTCGTTCGGGATGTCAACGCCAGCAATTCGCGCCACTACTCTTCTCTCCTTTCGCGCCGGACCGACCGGTGGTGGTCTTCCCGCAACTCAGGGTCACCCCTGCCGCTGCTTGTGCCGCTTGTTTTCGCAAATCACACGGACGACGCCTTTGCGCCGGATGATCTTGCATTTCGAACAGATCCGCTTGATTGAAGTTCGGACTTTCATTGTCATCACCAACCGTCATTTGTACCGGTAGACGATCCGGCCCTTGGTCGGATCGTAGGGTGAAATCTCCAACGTCACCCGGTCGCCCGGTAGAATCTTGATGAAGTGCATTCGCATCTTTCCCGACACGTGGGCCAGCACCATGTGTTTGTTCGCCAGTTCCACTCGAAACATCGTGTTCGGCAAGGCTTCGACGACTGTGCCCTCGACGGTTATGTTTTCTGCCTTCCCCATACGTTCAACGTGTCAGTATTTTGGGGCCGTCCCGGGTGACCGCCACTGTGTCCTCGAAATGAGCTGAAAGCGAGTGGTCTATGGTCACCACCGTCCACCCGTCCGGCATCGTGAGCACATCGGCGCCCCCGATGTTCACCATGGGCTCGATCGCCAGAACGAGCCCTTCCTTCAACTCCGGGCCCTGCGACGGCGGGCCGAAATTCGGGACTTGCGGCTCCTCGTGCATCGCCCGGCCGATGCCGTGACCCACCAGTTGTTTGACCACCGAGTAGCCGGCCTTCCGGGCCCGAGTCTCGACTGCGTTCGAAATGTCGGTCAGCCTGTTGCCGAGCCGCGCTTGCCCGATCCCCAGGTCCAGCGCTTCCCTGGTCACATCGATGAGTCTCCGCGCTTCCGCGGTGATGCGCCCCACGGGATACGTCCGAGCCGCATCGGCGTGGTACCCGTCCTTCAAGACGCCCACATCGAGACTTACGATGTCACCCTCCTCGAAGGGTTCGTCGCCGGGAATCCCGTGAACGACCTCGTCGTTCACCGAGATGCACGTCGCGGCCGGGAATCCGTGATATCCCTTGAAAGACGGCTGCCCTCCGCGCGCTATGATGATTCTCTCGACCTCGGCGTCCAACTCCTTACGCGTCATGCCCGGCGCTATGATCTCGGCGGCAAACGCGAAACACTCCCTTAAAATCGCCCCGTTGGCAGCTATGATCCCGATCTCCTCAGGCGATTTCAGGAAGATCATCGGAGCGCGTTCTCGATGGCCCGCGTGACCTCGTCGACGATCCGGCCGCCGTCCACGCGGTGTATCGGCACCTTGTCCTCGTAATGCTCCAGAATCGGGGCTGTTTGCGCTTCGTATACGTCCAAACGGTTCGCAATCGTCTCCGGCCGGTCGTCTTTTCGATGTATCAGCTCTTTCCCGCACTTGTCGCAAATTCCTTCCCTGACGGGCGGCATGTTGAGCAGGTTGTAAACCGCTTTGCACTGAGGGCACGACCGACGGTTCGAGAGCCTCCGGATGATCGCGTCGCGATCCACCTCGAGCACGATGATCTCGTCGATGGCCTCGTTGGTCTTCCCCAGCAACCCGTCCAGGGACTGTGCCTGCCCCACAGTGCGCGGAAACCCGTCCAGAAGCCAACCTTTGCGCGAACGATCCGCCTTGGTAGCCGCGATCGCTTCCCGTATCAGCTCGAGCACGATCTCGTCGGAGACGAGTTCCCCCACCGCCATGATGCTCTCGACCTTCTTCCCCAGCGGCGTCTTCCGGGCGACGGCATCGCGGAGGAGATCACCGGTCGAGATATGCCTGAGGGCGAAGCTATCCCTCAGCCGTTCGGCCTGCGTACCCTTGCCCGAGCCCGGGGGACCGAACAAGATCAGATTCATCAACCCCTCCGACCCCGCAACCGCCCGTGTTTCACGAATCCGTCGTAGTGTCGCATGAGCAGGTGCGACTCGATCTGGCGGAGCGTGTCGAGCACGACTCCGACCACGATCAGCAGACCCGTACCACCGAAGTAAAAGGGCACGTTGGCCTTGTTGATTAATACGTCCGGCAGCACCGCGATGAATGCCAGGAAAAACGCGCCCGGCAGTGTAATTCGCGTTAGTATCCGGTCCACGTATTCCGCCGTCCGCTTGCCCGGTCGAATACCGGGGATGAAGCCGCCCGACTTCTTCATGTTGTCCGCGAGGTCCACCGGGTTCAGGACGATTGCCGTATAGAAGTACGTGAAGAATACGATGATAACGGCGTAGAGAACCATGTAGATCACGTGCCCGGGCGACAGCCACATCGTGATCACCTGCAGGACCTCGACGTCGCGGAAAAACGCAGCCAGCGTACCCGGGAACATGATCAACGACTGCGCGAAAATGATCGGAATCACGCCCGCGATGTTGACGCTCAGCGGGACGTGGCTCGCCTGCCCACCGTAAATCTTTCTTCCCACCACGCGCTTCGCGTACTGGACCGGTATGCGACGCTGTCCCTGAGTCACGAAGATGATCCCCGCGACCACCCCCACCATCAACACCAGGAGAAACACCAGCTTGAACGGCGACATCTGTCCGAGTTGGAGCGCACGCCAGGTGTTCAAAACGTCGTACGGATACCGCGCGATGATTCCGATGGTAATGATGAGAGAAATGCCGTTCCCGATGCCCCGCTCGGTGATCTGCTCGCCGAGCCACATGATGAACACCGTGCCCGATGTGAGGGTCAGTATCGTGAGCAGGCGGAAACCGATTCCGGGGAACATCGCGGCGCTGCGCCCGCTCGGACCGGTCAGGTTTTCGAGGAAGATCGCAATCCCGAACGCCTGGATCACCGCCAGCACGACCGTTCCGTACCGTGTGTACTGCGTTATCTTCTTCCGCCCCTCCTCGCCCTCCTTGGCCAGTTTCTCGAAGTAAGGGATAACGGCCTGGAACAACTGCAGGATGATCGACGCGCTGATGTAAGGCATGATGCCCAGCGCGAAGATCGTGGCCTTCTCCAGGTTGCCCCCCGCGAACAGATCGTACAGCCCGAGGATCGTCCCGCGCTGGCGAGCGAAAAACTCCGTCAGCACGGAGGCGTCCACTCCGGGCGTCGTGATATGGCTGCCGACCCGGTATACCACCAGCAAGCCGATCGTGAACAGAACGCGCCGTTTCAGTTCCGGGATACTGAATATCTCTTGTAACTTGTTTGCCATTTGTCAAAGAGCCAGCACTGTGCCCGCGCGCCGTCTACTCGATGATATGCACCTCGCCCCCCGCTTTTTCCACGATCTCTCTCGCCTTGCCGCTGCATGCGTGCACAGTGATCTTCAGTGGTTTGCTGAGTTCGCCGTCGCCCAGGAGTTTCACCGGGCGATTGAGATTTTTGATTACTCCCTTTTCCAGGAGCGCTTCCGGGTTCACCTCGGAATTCGCATCGAAGCGACCCAGGTCCCTCACGTTGAGAGGCTGAAACTCGACGCGGAACAAATTCTTGAACCCGCGTTTGGGTAAGCGGCGCTGGAGCGGCATCT